>DUPW01000021.1 GCA_012838125.1 Papillibacter sp. | reverse complement strand
TAAGAGGTGAAAACCATTGGTTTATCAGGCTTTGCACCTCTTTGTTTATTTCCAACTGTCGAAAAAGGGATTATAATACAGCTTGCTCATTTCGTACAGGTTATTTACTCAGAATTGGGGAAAAGGCAGGCGGCCCGATGGACGGGCCGCCGTTTTTCTGTAACGGATGTACGGATGTACTTCTGTTAGCGATCAAAGCTGGGGTTGATGGCGTATATGTTCTTCTGGTTCAGGCGCTCCTGAGCCAGCCTCAGGCCTTCGCCGAAACGCTGATAGTGCACGATTTCCCTCTCCCGCAGGAAGCGGATGACGTTGTTGACGTCCGGGTCGTCGGACATGCGGAGAATGTTATCGTAGGTCTTGCGCGCCTTCTGTTCGGCGGCGAGGTTTTCCGTCAGGTCGGCGATGAGGTCGCCGGAGGACTGAATCGTGGCGGCGGTCCAGGGGGTGCCTGACGCAAACTGCGGATACACACCCGCCGTATGGTCCACGAAATAAGGTTCCAAACCGGCGGCTTTGACCTCTTCTATCGTCATCTTTCTGGTAAGCTGGTGGACAATGGAACCCACGATTTCAAGGTGGCTGAGTTCCTCGGTACCTGTATCGTTAAGCATTTTCACCAGTGGACAGGCAAAAAGGCCCTGGGTGCCTCATACACATCCAGTAGGGAGGTGCTCCGATGGTTATTTCGGTGGTTAAAGACGAAAAGAGGATGGAAAACGTCCGCCGCTACGCCATGGCGGCGGCCCTTTACGAGCTGTACCGCCGCGGCGCACTGCGGTACGACCGGTATCTTACTGCGCTGCGGCGCGTGCTCGGGAAACGATGACGCGGGTTGCTGCCTACTGCCGCGTGTCCACGGATACACCTGATCAAGCCGGCTCCTTTGAAAATCAGAAAGCCTATTTTGACCAGTACATCCGCATGCGGGAAGGGTGGACGCTTTACGCCATCTACGCCGACGAGGGCATCACCGGCACCCAGACGGAAAAGCGGGACGGGTTTCTGCGCATGATGGAGGACGCGCGGCGGGGCCTGTTTGACCTTGTCATTACGAAAGAGGTGAGCCGCTTTTCCCGCAACCTGCTGGACGCGGTGCATTACACCCGGCTTCTGCGGCGCTGGGGCGTGGGGGTCATTTTCTTAAGCGACGGCATCTCCACCGTAGACGGTGACGCAGAACTGCGCCTTGGCATCATGGCGGCGGTGGCGCAGGAGGAGAGTCGCAGGACCAGCGAGCGCGTGCGGTGGGGCCAGCTGCGGCAGATGGAAAAAGGCGTCGTGTTCGGCAGGAGCCTGTTAGGTTACGACGTCGAGGATGGTGCCATGACAGTAAACCAAGAGGGCGCGGCCCTTGTGCGCCGAATTTACGAGATGTTCTTAAACGAGCGCATGGGGGTGCGGGCCATTGCCCGGGTCCTCACGGAGCAGGGGGTGCCCACATACACCGGCGGGGCGTCGTGGTCCGGGGCGACGGTCTTAAAAATCCTCAAAAACGAAAAATACTGCGGCGACCTCATCCAGCGTAAAACATACACACCCGATTTCCTCACCCATAAAAAGCGGCGCAACAAAGGCGAAGTCCCCTTCGTTATCCTGCGGGACCACCACGAGGCCATTATCCCGCGGGCCGTCTGGGAGGCGGTTCAGGCGGAACTGGCCCGGCGCAGTACGAATCGAAACGGGGAGGGTGGGCACGGCAGCCGTTACGCACTGTCCGGCAAAATCACGTGCGAAACCTGCGGCGCCGCCTTCTTCGCCCGGACACGGAAAAACGCCGCAGGCCAGCCGTACCGGCGGTGGTACGCCCCTTGCGCTTGCTCTCAACGGCGCAGTCTGAGTGAAAAGGAGCTCTCTGAGGCGGTGCGAAAGGCCCTGAATGACGCATTTAAGACCACGCCTCCATCCCTTTTGCAGGGGATAGGGGAGCGCACCGCCAGAAAGAAAGGGGAGGAGCTGACTTAATACGCCCCAAAGGCGGCGTCAGACGGCGTTGGGGCTTTGGTTGCGCCCACAATACGGCCTGTCCGTTCACAGCGGCAAAAACCACAATTGTGAAATGTCTCTTTGCTCAAACTTGCACGATTTTGCGGCGAAATCAGTGACGGAACGCATACAAAATCGAAAAGTACATCAGAATATTGCATAATTGAATCTTGGTTCAGAATAGGAGACAACAAGTTGAACGAATATTCAAATACCGATATTGCCCGGATTCTTACTAATCTGCTTACCGGAGCAGACGAAAATGACGCATTTTATCTCGGACTTATTGACAGGGTGACGGTGGCGGAGGAGGGGGCCGTCACCGTCTACCTTGCGGAGAATGTGTCCCTGTTTGAGGGGGCGCTTCACGGCGATGCTCTGTAGGATTTCGTTTTCAAAACAGGGTAATTGTGGTATGATAAAAGCAAACTGGTTTGCGAGGTGCGGCGGCATGCGGATGTACGACGTCATTCAAAAAAAGCGGGACGGTCTGGAGCTGTCCGATCAGGAAATTGAGTTTGTGGTGGAAGGCTATGTAAAGGGCGATGTTCCCGACTATCAGGTGGCGGCTCTGCTCATGGCCGTCTACTTTCAGGGGATGACGCCGCAGGAGCTGAAAACCCTCACCCTTGCCATGATGCGCTCGGGGGATACGGTGGACCTTTCCAACTTTGGGGACGCCACGGTGGACAAACACTCTACAGGCGGCGTCGGAGATAAGACGACCCTCATCGTGGCGCCCATCGTGGCCGCTCTCGGCGGCACCGTGGCGAAAATGTCCGGCCGCGGCCTGGGCCACACCGGCGGCACGGTGGACAAGCTGGAGGCCATCCCGGGCTATGAGACGGAGATGAGCCGTGAGGCGTTTATGGAACAGGTGCGGGAGATTGGCATCGCTGTTGTGGGGCAGTCGGGGCGCTTAGCCCCCGCCGATAAGAAAATCTACGCCCTGCGGGACGTGACGGCCACGGTGGAAAGCGTCCCGCTTATTGCGTCGAGCATCATGAGCAAGAAGCTGGGCTCCGGCGCGAAAAGCATCGTTCTGGACGTCAAAGTGGGCAGCGGCGCCTTTATGAAGACGAAGGAGGACGCCGAGCGCCTTGCCCGCGCCATGGTGGATATCGGCACGTTGAGCGGCCGGCGGGTTACGGCAGTTCTCACCAATATGGATATCCCCCTCGGAAAAGCCGTGGGCAACGCCCTGGAGGTTTTGGAGGCGGTGGAGGTGCTTTCCGGCCGCGGTCCGGCAGACCTCGTGCAGGTCTGCTCGGAGCTTTCCGCCCGGATGCTCTGCCTTTCCCGCGGGTGGGCGTATGAGGAGAGCCTTGAAAAGGTGAATACGGCCCTGCGCGACGGGGCGGCGCTTTACAAATTCCGTGAGTGGATTGCGCGGCAGGGGGGCGATACGTTCTTTATCGAAAGCCCTGAAAAACTCGGCGTCGCGCCCGTTCAGGTGGAGTTTAAGGCGGAGGAGGAGGGCTATATCCGCTTTATGGACGCGGAGCTTATCGGAAAAGCTGCGGCTGTCCTCGGCGCGGGGCGCGAAAAGGCGGGGGATGCCATTGACCCCGTCGCCGGCCTCGTCCTGCGCAGTAAGACGGGGGACGCCTGCCGTAAAGGGGGAACACTTGCTGTGCTCCACACGTCAAATAAAGAGAAAATTCCCGACGCCGTGGCGTTTTTGCGCCGCGCCATCAGCATTTCTCCGGAAAAGCCCCATGAGCAGCCCCTCATTTATGGCGTGGTGGGGTAAAGGAGACTGCGGCGTATGAGGCGGCAATGCGCCGCGGGCAGGTTTTGCCCCGTACATTTCCGCATTATCCCGTTTTTTGATTTGCTGCATTCCCCAATAGCACCGGCGTTAAGCGTTAATTGCGGCTTATTCTTCGGATGCGGCGGCGCGCTTGGCGTGCGGCGCAGGTGGTAAAAAGTGGAAACCCCGTACCTATGTCGGTCAGCAGCCCTTTCAGTTCGGGGTACGGCATTGAAAAGCGCTGGCTGAGGTACCGCAGGGAGGCGGCAAGCTCACCGTCCGGGCCGCCGTATTGCGATATAATGAATTTCGCCAGTGCCGGGTTCGGTGTTTTAATATTCACCGGGTACTGGAGCCTCTTTACATATTCAAACATTTAACGGCTGCCCCCTCTCTGCCCGAATTCCCAAGGCCACGGGTCTTGGAGCCATGTATACTCATCACCGAAGGTGATGTCGGTGACCATCATCGGGCCGTACATTTTGTTGAATTTCTCCGTGGCTTCCACGTAGAGCTTGTTAAGTTTCTTGAGCATATCAAGCGCCTCGGCATCGTTTTTGTGCGTGTCGAGGTACAGGTTGAGCTCTTTGATGGCAAAGCTCAGGGCCATTAGTTCCCCTAAGGGCGTGCCTTCGTAGGGGTTCGATGTGTTGGATACGTTAAACCAGGGCAGGTCGAGGCCGGGGAACAGCGTTCCCTTTGTGAGGGCCTCGCTTACCTTGTACTGAGGCGGGTTTTCCTGCTGGAAGGGGATAAACCCGACTGCCAGGGGTGCGCAGGAGGGGAGTGTGCCCTCTTTGTCGGAGCAGGGATGGGCGGAGTGCTTTTTCTTTGGCTCCGGCATGTTCATCATGTTTTCGCCGCCCACATTAGGGCGCACGTTTTCGCTTACGTTTGCTACGTTCGGAACATTGACGTTGGGCTGTACTGCATTGGCATTCGGAGTATGCGGTGCATTTACCTTCGGTTTCGGCGCGTTGATATTGGGCATCTGCTCCATGTCCGGCTTCGGCTTCGGAGCGTTGATGTTGGGCATTTGCGCCATGTTAGCGTTCGGCTTCGGTGCATTGACGTTGGGCGCATAGTACACGTTTGCGTTGGACGGTGCGTTTACAATCGGTAAATGCGGGGCGTTTGCATTCGGCCGCACGGGAGCGTTAGGGCGTTCGGCCGTGTTCGCACTCAGGCGGTTTGCGGTATTGTCACGGCTGGGGCCGCTCATATTTCCGTAAGCTGCATGAGGAGTAAAGCCCGTAAAGCCAAGTCTGTTGGAAGCGTTTGCTTCGTTTTGATTGGCCACTCTCTGGGGTAAATACCTATCTTCCAAGAATACTTCCTCCTATATCTCTTTTCGTTGCCCGAAAAGTCGGGGGGAAGACATCTTCCCACGCCAGTATATGTCTTGTAACTTTTTGCGGTGACCTTGAGATAAGCCTATAATCCATTCATAATGCGCCTTATCGCCTTCATACCATGCTGTAGAAGGGGAGGCGACTTGTATGAAAAAAACGTACCTTCGGCCGGCCGCCCTCATGGCTGCCGTACTTGTAATCCTTTTTGCGATGAGCGTTTTTGTCCCGGGGCCGGCGGCCAATATGCGTCCGTCCAGCGCCGGCAGCGCCGCAAAACAGATTCTTATCATCGACCCCGGTCACGGCGGGGCAGACGGCGGTGCCGTATCCATCACCGGCGTACACGAGAGCGCCATCAATCTGGATATCGCCTTAAAGCTCGAGCAAATCATGGCCTTTTTCGGTGTCCCGACGATTATGACGCGCACGTCGGAGCAGCTTGATTACTCGCCGGACGCCACCACCATCCGCAAAAAGAAGGTCGAAGACCAGCGCCGGCGCATCGGACTGATAAACTCCACGGAAAACGCCGTGCTCCTGAGCATCCACCAGAACACATACCCCGGCTCATCGCCCCACGGCGCCCAGGCCCTCTTTGCCAAAACGGAGGGGAGTAAGGAACTTGCGGAATCCATTCATCAGGCGCTGGTACAGGCGCTGGGCAAGAAAAACGTGCGCCAGCCGGCGAAGGTGCCGGATCGCGTCTATCTCTTAGGCCACGCCAAATGTCCGGCGGTGTTGGCGGAGACCGGGTTTCTCTCCAATCCCGCCGACGAAGCCCTCTTAAAGACGGACGCCTACCGCTTAAAGCTGGCCGCGGCGCTGGCGGCCGGCTATTTAAATGCGACATGGATCACAAACGATAAAACCGGAGGCATACATGAAAGCCAAGACACTCTATTTCTGCACTGATTGCGGCAACGAGACGCCGAAATGGCAGGGGCAGTGCCATGCCTGCGGCAGCTGGAACACGATTGTGGAGCAGCCGGCGGCGCCTAAAGCGGCAAAATCACGCTCAGGCGGGGCGTCCGCGCCCTCCCGGGCGCGTCTTAACAGCCCGGGGCGGGCAAAACGCCTTTCCGAGCTGGAGGGATCAAGGGAGCTGCGCTTTTCCACGGGGCTTACTGAGCTGGACCGGGTTTTAGGCGGCGGCGCCGTGGCCGGCTCCCTCGTTTTAATCGGCGGCGCCCCCGGCGTTGGTAAATCGACGCTCCTGCTTCAAATCTGCAGTCACATCGCCCGCTCCCTTCGGGTGCTGTATGTAACGGGCGAGGAATCGGAGCAGCAACTGAAAATGCGCGCCGAGCGCCTTGGCGCGGCGGGGGACTTTTTCGTGCTGGCAGAGACGAGCCTTATTGAGATTCTCCAGGCGGCTCAAGAGGTTCAGCCGGATGTGATGATTATCGACTCCATCCAAACCATCTACAGCGAGGAACTCACCGCGTCCCCCGGCAGCGTGGCGCAGGTGAAGGAGTGCGCTATGGCGCTGCTCAATCTCAGCAAAAACAGCGGAGCAACGGTGTTCGTCGTGGGCCATATCAACAAAGAAGGCGCCATCGCCGGGCCAAAGGTTCTTGAGCATACTGTGGATTGTGTGCTATATTTTGAGGGAGAGCCATCCATGCAATACCGCATTTTACGTGCGGTGAAAAACCGTTTCGGCTCCACGAATGAAATCGGCGTCTTTGAGATGGTAGACAGGGGGCTGTCGGAAGTCCACAACCCCTCGGAGCTGCTCCTGTCCGGCCGGCCGCTTCAGACGCCGGGGACCTGCGTGGTGTGCTCCATGGAGGGCACGCGCCCCGTCCTTGCGGAAATTCAGGCCCTTGTGGCCATGAGCAGCTTAAACGTGCCCCGCCGGAACGCAAACGGCATCGACTATGGCCGCGCCATGATGCTCCTTGCCGTTTTAGAAAAGCGGGGCGGACTGCGCATCGGCGGCTGCGATGCGTTTATAAACGTCATCGGCGGCCTTACCCTGACGGAACCGGCGGCGGATTTGGCCACGGTTTTGGCCCTTGCCTCCAGCTATAAGGACAAGCCCCTGCCGGACGACCTTGTGGCCATCGGCGAGGTGGGGCTTACGGGTGAGCTGCGGCCTGTGAGCCACATTTCCGCGCGCCTTGCGGAAATAAAGCGCCTCGGGTTTACCGCGTGCCTCATGCCGCACAACGCCAAAACGACAATAACCGCTCCGGCCGGACTGAAAATCATCACGGCCAGAACGGTTTCAGAAGCGATTGGACTGGTGTTTTGAGTTTTATCGGGGCCGCTGCGTGTAATGCACGCACCCTGGGCGGCCATTTTCCTTTGGACGGGCGCGAGAGCCTGACGAGAGGGGGGAAAAATTCTCGAATGCCGGCGTGCCGAGCGTTCCGCTTGAGGTGGCGTGCTGCAGATGGCAGCAGCCGTCTTTTTGAAACAGGCAGTCGTCGGTGCAGGGAATAAGACTCATTTTCATCGCCTCCAATGGTAGTGTGTGCACGGGGGCGGGAAAATATCAGGCACGCACGCCCCGCGGCGAATGTAAAAATACCCTACGTAAATGTGACCGGAGAGAACAAAATGATTAAGCAAAAGGTAAAGCGTAAGTCAAAGCTCAAAAAGCGGACAAGAGGACTGATAATCGGCCTTCTTATCGCCATTTTATTTGTGGAGCTTTACTGCTTTGCCGTTTTTTCAAATATCCCGTTTATACGAAAGTGGCGCAATATCTACATAGAAACTGCAATGGATACCCTCAGTCACAAATGGCTGGCGACGTTTTTTATTCCAAAGGGCGTCATTGATGATGTGATGGCAGAAAAAGAAGCCATCCTCAAAGAGCAGCAGGGCCTGCAGAGCAAGTGGGAGAACGTTGATACTGAGGATACACCGGACGAACCGGTGGAGCCGGTGGAGCCGGACAATAAACCGGCCTCCGGTGAAAGGGAGTTTTTCCGCCTATTTAGCGAGCTGGATATGCGCAGCTTCCTCGACTACGTCGAGGAGCATCCGGAGGTGCTGGAAAACGGCTACGAAAACGTGTACATAAACTGCGCGCGCCTGAGCGATACCGGCACGTCCATGAAAACAATTCAGGGTGACGAGGTCCTCGCCATCGACGCGCACCACGGAATCCTGATCGTCAAAGTGACGGGGGAAGGGTACGTGGGGAAGCTGGCCATCGTGAAAGACCCGGCCGACGTGCGGGTGGGCATCTCGGCCACCCTCGGCACCCGTGGACAGAGTGTGAAGCAAATCGCAGACCGATACAACGCCGTTTTAGCCATCAACGCCAGCGGTTTTGCCGATGAAAACGGCGTGGGCCACGGCGGCACGGTGGTGGGCCTTTTGATTTCCGAAGGGGTCAAGCACAGCGAGCGCACCGGCGGCACCTACCTCAACATCGGGTTTGACACAAACAACCGCCTGTACATCGGCGCCAGCGAAAAGGACGTGGCGTACCGAGACGCCGTTCAGTTTGTGCCGGCGCTGATTGTAAACGGGGAAAACGTCATCGCGAAGAGGAATCTCGTCAACGGCTCTATGGGCTTCGGCCTTCAGCCCCGCACCGTCATCGGCCAGACGGAGGACGGAACTGTCCTTCTACTCACGATAGACGGGCGGCAGATTGGCTACAGCATCGGCACCACCGTTGTGGAGTGCGCCACCATCATGGAGCGGTACGGCGCCGTGCAGGCGGCTAACCTCGACGGCGGCAGCAGCACCGTCATGGTCTACCGCGGCGAGGAGATTACGAAGCCGGCAAACGGCATCAAATACGGCCGCAACGTGCCGAACGCCATTATCGTGGGCACGCTTTCAGACGAGGATGCCGCGTAAGAGTTTACTGCGCAATGAGCGGACGGATTTGTCCGGGAGATAATCAAGACAGAAAAAGGAAGCGTCATGGCAGGAAAGAGAGAAAAAGTGGTGCTTTACGGCTCGAGCCGAAAGCAGCGGGAGCGCGACGCATACCCGAAACGGGAGATGTTTGACTTTGACGCGGAAGAAGCCCGCGCCCGAGGGCGCAGCGGCGGCTCCGCGCATACCCGAAAGGCCTCCTATAAGCCCCGTGCGTCCGATTACGAGCCTTTTTCGCCCCCGCGCAGGCAGACCCGCCCCTCCGGCGCCGCGTCGCCCTATCAGCGCCAGCGCCGGGATATACCGGCTCAGCCATACTCCAGCAGGGCGCGGCGCGGAGCTTCAAATCAGCGTCCTGCGTCGCCCTATCAGCGGCGGCGCAGCGTAAAAAAGCGGCGCAGGCGCCGCCGTATCCGCCGGTTTTTCACGCTCCTATGCGTTTTCGCGGCGCTCTATCTTGTGGGCGTCTACTCATCCATCCCCTTTATTAAGAAATGGCGCACGATTTATATCGAAACGGCCATGCAGACGATGAACCATAAGTGGCTGGCCACGGCGATTATCCCCAAAAGCGTCATTGACGACGTGATGAAAAGCCGGGACGCGTTTCTGCTCACCCAGTCGGGCCTTGAAAGCGACTGGTCGGATGACGCGTTTATCATGGATTTCACCCCGACAAGCCAAAGTGAATTCTTTAAGCTCTACCACGAGGTGGACGAGGAGTCTTTCAAGGCGTTCATAAAGAAAAATCCCCTCGTTGAAATGGCCGGCTACGAAGGGCTGCTCATCGACCGCTCCGGCCTCGACGAGGACGGCACGTCCATAAAAACCATCCACGGTGACACAGTGCTCACTATAGACACCGCCAGCCGCCTGATGATTGTGCGCGTGGAGGGCGACGGATACGTAGGGCGCCTTGCCATCGTAAAAGACCCGTCCCTCGTCAAAGTGGGCACGGCAGCGACCCTCGGGAAAGCCGGTCAGTCCGTGGCGCAGATTGCCGAGCGGTCAAAGGCGGTTTTGGCTGTGAACGCCAGCGGTTTTGCCGATTATCAGGGCATGGGTAACGGCGGCGTGGTGGTGGGGCTTCTCATCTCCCGTGGCGAAATGCTCAGCCCCCGCGTGGGCGGCGACTATAAGGTCATCGGCTTTTCGGAGGACAACCGCCTGTATATCGGCAAATCCCTTGACGAGATGACATACCGGGATGCGGTGGAGTTTTTCCCCGCCCTCATTGTAAACGGCCGAAACACCGTCAAAGACAGCGATGCGCCGGAAGGCTCCGTGGGCTTTGGCATCCAGCCCCGCACCGCCATCGGACAAGCTGAGGATGGCACCGTCTTTCTCCTCGCCGTGGATGGCCGTAAGCCCGGTTATAGCTTAGGCTGCACCATGACGGACCTGGCCGCTGTGATGGAGCGGTACGGCGCCGTGCAGGCGGCCAATCTGGACGGCGGCAGCAGCACCGTCATGGTGTACAGGGGCCAGGAGATTTCACGTCCCGCCGCCGGCACTCACTACGGGCGCATCGTACCTAACGCCATCGTGGTGACGTCTCCAAATTAGGTGTTTCTGACAAAATGGCAAAAGATTTATTAGCATAATGCATAAAAATCCCGAGCAGATGCCGCCTGCTTGGGGTTTTATTGCGCCTATTCGTCATAATGCACAATGTCCGTTGGTCATTATGACGAATAGGTGAGGAGGGGCGGGGAGAGGGGCGATTTTGAAGCGCCGCATTTTCATGGGTTTTCAGGTCGGGACGGGCGGTCAATAAGCGGCGGGACTGTCTTAGGAACAAGGGCTAAAAACGGGTAAGTATCGAGACTCGACTCTTTGGATTGTGAGAATCAGCCCGAGCAGTGGAAATCTGTCAAAAAGGCTGTGCGCAAGCGAATAATTGAGATTTCGGCTTTAGGGCTTATGCAGCCAATAATTTGGCCGTAAGATGAACGGAGATTTGCGTACGATAGAAAAACGCGATTTGTCGGGCGCATAACAACGCAATATGGCGGATAGAAGGCGCCGATACAAACACGCCACGCGCAGAGACGTGAGATGACGCATAAGAGTCCGTCCGCAACGGTGCTGAGATGCCAGGGGACAAAGTGTATGTAAAGACTCAAAACGCTTGAGTCAGAGAACAGCACATCGGAGCCTTCAACATAAACGCCTGCGGCCAAGCCAAATAACGTCCTAAAGTTAAGCTCAAACAAAGACTGTTCAATACGAGCCTAAAGTTAGAATATCGCCCAAGGCCGGCCCTTAACCTGATAAACGCCTTAGACCCAGTCCAAAGCCTGAAAGCCTGTCTAAGGCCAGCCCAAGCCATTCAAAATCCCCTTAGCGCCTCCCCTAAACTCAACAAAATTTTTATTTTGTTGAGTTTTTGGTATATTTGCCAATAGACGGCAGCTCGGGTATTCCTCTATAATGAGCCTGTACCCCAGATGATGTCCCGCGCTTGTAAGGAAGCTTATCAAACGGGTGGTTTTGCTTACGCCCCCGTTATGACGGAAAACTGGAATGATTGAGGTAAAACATGGACACGAGAGATAACGCGCCGGAGATACTGCGTGAATTTCTGGTTTATCACGAGACAATCAAGGGCCACTCAAAGAAAACCGTGGACGAATACTATCTCGACCTGCGCACCTTCTTCCGCTACATAAAAATGGCCCGGGGCCTCGTCCCTAAAGGAACGGATTTTGAGGACATACACATACAAGATGTCGACCTCCCCTTTGTCGGCAGCATTACCCTCACGGATGTGTACGACTTTTTAAGCTACCTTTCCCGCCAGCGGCCGGCGGGGTCCGGTCAGGTGGGCCTGTCCCCCACCTCCCGCGCCCGAAAAATTGCCACGCTCCGCTCCTTTTACAAGTACCTGACGGTCAAGGCGAAAAAGCTCGAAAAAAACCCCGTGGCGGATTTAGACTCCCCGAAGGTGAAAAAGACGCTCCCCCGCTATCTCTCTCTGGACGAAAGCCGTTCCCTCCTCGCCTCTGTGGAGGGAAAGCACAAAGCGCGGGATCTGTGCATCCTCACCCTGTTTTTAAACTGCGGTCTGCGTATCTCGGAGCTGGTTGACCTTAACATCTCGGACGTTCGCGGCGATACCCTGCGCATCCGCGGCAAAGGCGGCAAAGAACGGGAAGTCTTCTTAAACGACGCCTGCTTAAATGCTATAAAGGCGTACATGGAAGTGCGCGAGGCCATTCAGGCTGCGGATAAAAGCGCTCTCTTTCTTTCTGCCCGCCGCACCCGCATCACCCGTGCCACAGTCCACAACCTTGTGAAAAAGCACATCGCAAATGCGGGACTGGACGCGGACCGCTATTCCGCCCACAAACTGCGCCATACAGCGGCGACGCTTATGCTCCGGGGCGGCGTGGATGTACGCACACTGCAGGAACTTCTGGGACACGAGCACCTCAACACCACCCAGATATACACCCACGTGGAAAGCGAGAGTCTCCGCCGTGCGGCGCGCCTCAATCCCCTCTCTGACTTTGACCCCGAAGAATAAAAAGCCCCGATGAAAACGGGGCTTTTGCCTTAAAATGTGTCATTTTGTGTCCCTATTTGCGCAGAAAACCTCCGTTTTATGCCGTGTTTTAGACCCGTGAGCGTACCGGAGCGCACAAAACCGGTATTACGACGGGAAGGGGGCCGCCGGGCGTATCGGCGCACATTAAAAAGTCCCGATATTCATCGGGACTTTTTCTTTTACTTTTTCGGGATGATGAGCAGCTGGCCCGGTGCGATATCCTCCTCTCCCTCCAGTTCATTTGCGGCGAGAATGAGGTTCGGCGTGGAGCGGTATTTCTTCGCCATGTGCCACAGGGAGTCCTGGTTGTTCGGCCGCGCCACCACAAGAGACGGGAATTTGGAGTTATCCAGGGGGGCGTTTTCGTCGTAAGACAGGCCGCTGAGCATGTTGACGTTGTTTTCGGTGACCTCCGTCACGTTGATTTCAACGGGGATGCGCACGTCAATTCCGTCGGAGACTACGGCGGAGAAGACATCTTTGCCGCATTTGGCCAGAGCCGTGAACTTGGCGTTGTCGTGGAGCTCCGTGTTTGCCTCCACCTCGGCGTGCTGGTTGCTGGACATAATCTCCCCGTCCTCCGTGAGGTAGACGGCGTTGATGTTCAGCGGGCACTTCACAGCGTTGTCATCCGGCTTCTTTTCCACCGGCCCGGTGTGAACGTTCATAGCCAGAACCCGGGATGCGGGCTTTTGGGTTTTCAGGATATTGTGATAAACGGCGGTGGCCTTCGAGTGGGTGCGGGTATCGAAGGCGTACTGCTCCACTTCCGGATACAGAGGATACTTCGTGCTGTACATATCCGCTATGTAGGAGACGGTCTTCTTCTCCGACGCCACACACTGGGCCACGGCGTGCAGTTCCATGACGACGGTGCGCCCGTCCGGATTATTGGGGGTGTTATCGGCATCGAAGTAGGCGTTTGTGAGCATGAGGTCAATGTCGTAGGAGCCTTCACTTTCGGGGTTGTCGAGCTCGAGAATCTGGGAAAACTCCGTGTCGAAGTCAAGCCGCGTGATTTCATTGTCCTCCGGCGGCAGGTACAGGAGCACCACGTCCGCTGTTCCCCGCACAATGAGCTTGCTGCCGACGGCCTTTGTCTCCTCCGGGGACAAGTCGACTTTGTATTTCAAAATCGTACCCACGGGGGGATTTGAGTGCGGCACCTGAATTTCATCCGCCACGACGAATGTCTTTTCCTTCACCAGCGTGGTGGTGACGACGTCGGACGTGTTCGTCATAATCTCGATGCCGGCGTCGTTGTCATCCTCTATGCTTCCGGAGAGAACCATTTCTGCGTCGTTGTAACAGGCGAGCTCGCCGAGCAAATCAACGCGGACGATGATTTTCCGCGGGTTAATCATGGAGGCGTCCGCCGAAACGACATTCACAACGGCCGTCACGCGGGTGGCGGGATTGATTTCGCTGTCCGTCACGCTCAGGGAGAACGGGATATCGAGCGTCATTTTGCG
The DNA here is from genome assembly GCA_012838125.1 of Papillibacter sp. Classification (GTDB taxonomy): domain Bacteria; phylum Bacillota; class Clostridia; order Oscillospirales; family Oscillospiraceae; genus Sporobacter. The sequence goes on along the minus strand of DUPW01000021.1, from coordinate 30,465 downwards.
GATTCCCTCTTCCCCGTCCGGGCAGTAGAGAACGGTGGCATCCACATTGCCGGTTACGGTGACGCGCCCGTTATCCGAGGATTTGCTTCTCAAAAAGGCGGTGGCGTCCGCGTCCACGATACGCAGGATGTCCGGAAGCGCGTCGGGGACGATCATCTCCATTGTTTCCTCATGGGTAAGGCTCGTGCTGAGCACGTTTTTTACAAAATCCAACTTCTCCTTGTTGAGATAAATGTCCATAAATCGTCCTCTCCTTCTATGAAGTCTGATAAAGTATATTGGGAGGCCGATTTGTTTATGACAGCTTGTTTATCGAATTTCCCTACTTTTTGTGACGCGGCGTCCTTACAAACAAAGCCCGCAGAAAGCCGCGTAAAAAGCGCGGCGCCCGAAAAATATACACGCGCATGGCCCCTCTCCTTTCCAAAGACGTCAGCAGCGGCCTATGAGCAGGCCCACTATGACCAGCGCCAGGCCGATGACAAGCCACCACAGCTTGCAGGGCATGATACCCAGCAGGAGGATGATGACGCCGGCCAGCGTTATGTAAAACCCGCCTGAGCGGCAGATTCGACGCATAAAAAAACCGCCTTTCCGTAAAATGTCCGATACATCTTACGCAAAAAGGCGGTCCTTTGTGTCTTGGCTACCTTTCCCAGGGCTTTATCTGGGCTGTCTGCTCGTACAGGCGCGTATAGCTTTCGTGGCGCGCCGGATGAATCGCACCCTCTTTAAGGGCTTCGAGGACGGCGCAGCCCACTTCCTTAATGTGCGCGCAGTCCCGGAAACGGCACTGGCCCAGATAGGGCTTAAACTCCCGAAACAGGTACTGCAGCTCTGTTTTATCGCACAGGTCCTTGGCGCCCGTGTCGAAGGAGGAAAACCCGGGTGTGTCGGCAATAAACACCCCGTCGGCAAGGTGAAACAGCTCAACGTGGCGCGTTGTGTGCCGCCCGCGCCCCAGCTTTTGGCTCACTTCTCCCGTTGCAATCTGAAACTCTGGTGACAGGGAGTTTAAGATGCTGGATTTTCCCACGCCGGAGTTGCCCGTAAACACGCTGATGCGCATCTCACCGCTCTCGGAGGGCGGCGCAAGGGCCGCCCGTAGCGCCTCTATCCCCTCGCCTGTGCGGGCGCTTGTGCGAATGGTGCGGAAACCGGCCGTCGTGTAGATGTCGTAAAGGGCGTCGGCCCGGTCAAGGTCGCACTTATTGAGGACTATGACGCAGTCTGCGTTGTTTAAGGCGGCGATGACGGTCATACGGTCGATGAGAAAGGGGCTTGTGACGGGGATGACGTTGGATGCAATAATCACAAGCTGATCCAGATTGGCCACCGGCGGGCGGACAAAGGCGTTTTTCCGCGGCAGAATCTCCTCAATGACGCCGCTTCCGTCTTCGCCGACTGAGAACACGACGCGGTCACCCACGAGGGGCGTAATCTGCTCGAAGCGGAATCGGCCCCGTGCTTTGCAGACGACCGTATCCAATCCGGACTGCACAACGTATTGGCCGCTGACGGCTTTGATAATCGTTCCGTTATCTTGCATACTGTGGCAACACTGCTCCAAAGGGCCATCTCGACCCCGATGATTCAGGCGGTTCAGGCGTCGCTGTCTCCGGCACCGTAGGCCCCACGGGGATGTAGGGCTCCTCCGGGTCCGGATCGATGGGTTCCACCGGGCCGTCCGACACCATGAGGACCACAAGGGTATCTTCCTCTACCTGCGTTCCCGGAACGAGGTCCTGGGAGATGACCACGTCCTTGGCCACGGTGGGGCTGTGTTCCCGGACGACTTCATACTTGAGCTTATATCCTTCCAGACGGAGGATGGCTGCGGTGAGGGTCAGCCCTTCGCAGTCGGGGACTTCCGTCATCTTAATCTCCGGCCCGAGGCTGTAGGTGACGTACACGATGCCGCCTTTGATAAGGGGCTCGCCCGGTGCGGGAATCGTGGAGATGACAAAGTCCTTCGTCACGTCTTTGTTGAAAACAGCCTCCGTCTTGACGTTTAAGTTTAAGTTTAGATTTGCAAGTTGCACCTGCGCTTCGCGGTAGTCAATATTAATGAGGTTCGGCATGGTGAGGTTCGGCTCATCACCTTTTGAGATGGTCAGCTCGATCTCAATCAGCCCTGTGGCCGGCACGACGCGGGTTCTGTCCGGCTGGGGATTCTGGGCGATGACGGTGCCCGCTTCATCTTCGCTGTATTCCTCGGTGGTGATGAAGGTATAGTATTTTGCGTATTCGGGATTACGGCTTATGCTGTCGTACATCTGGCCGATAAATTTCGGAATTGTGACCGTCTCGTCCTTCGGGAAGAGCATGTCGCTGAGGAAATACTTCCACATGAAGATGAAGACGAAGACGAGAAAGGCGACAATGGAAAAGATTCCGATGAGCCCCGCCGTTCTGGAGGCGCGCCGGTTAGACTTGATATACTCCTCCTTCGTCAGCTCATTTCGCGGCGTCCGGACGGGTTTCTGCAAAGTGGGCTCCACCCGCGCAATGGTGGTGGACGGGACGGCCCGGGTGGGCTCAGCGCCGTTTCGGGTGGAGAGAACGCCGGAATAGTTAAACTCGATAGACGGATTTTTACGAAACTCCTCTAAGTCATGGAGTATTTCGTCAGCCGAGGCGTAACGGAGGTTGATGTCCGGCTCCATGGCACGCATGGTGATGGCCTCAAGTCCCCGGGGAATGTCGGGGTTAATATCCCGCGGCATGAGCGGAATGGCGCTGATGTGCTGGATGGCCACGCTCACGGCGGAGTCCCCTTCAAAGGGAAGGTGGCTCGTGAGCATTTCGTACATCACCACGCCGAGGGAGTACAGGTCGCTGCGGGCGTCCACCTGCCCACCCTTGGCCTGCTCGGGGGAAATGTAATGAACAGACCCGAGGGCTTCCTGCGTAAGGGTGTTCTGGGTGGACTGGAGCCGTGCGATGCCGAAATCGGCCACTTTCACACTGCCGTCTTTCACAATCATGATGTTGTGGGGCTTGATATCCCGATGGATAATGCCCCGGGAGTGGGCGTGGCTGAGGGCTTTGCACACCTGCGTGGTGAAGTGGAGCGCTTCCTTCCAGTTAAGCACACCCTTGCGGCTGATATACTGCTTTAAGGTGATGCCCTCGATGAGCTCCATCACGATGTACTCCACATCGCCCGAATGGGGGACGTCGTACACCGCCACAATATTCGGGTGTGAGAGCATGGCAACGGCCTGCGACTCCGAGCGGAACCGGCGGCGGAACTCTGCGTCTCCGGCCAGCTCCTCCTTGAGTATCTTTACGGCTACGAGCCGATTAAGCCGATGACAACGCGCCTTATAGACGACGGCCATGCCGCCGGTCCCTATTTTTTCGATGATTTCATAGCGATTGTCAAGCATTCGGCCAACGTATTTATCCGTCATATCCATTTCAGACTGTCCTCCAATCCGAGGTTTACTTTCTGCAGAGAGCCACCGTCACGTTGTCCGGCGCTCCGGCTGCTATAGAAAGTAAGATGAGCTTTTGCGCGATTTCGGTGATGTCGCCTCCGTTTCTTATCTCGTTGAAAATCCGCTCCTCGTCCACAACGCTGGACAGGCCATCCGTACAGAGGAGGAGCGTGTCCCCTTTTATGAGGGAAATGAAGAAGAAATCCGGCTCCACGGCGGCGCTCGTTCCAAGGGCGCGCGTGATGAGGTTGCGATTGGGGTGTAAGTAGGCTTCATCCCGGGTAATATCGCCCCGGTCTATCATATCCTCCACAACGGAGTGATCTTTCGTGATTTGAACCATGCGGGCGCCCGTTGCGTGGTAGGCGCGGCTGTCGCCGATGTTGACGATTACCGTGGCGCTTATCGTGATAACGGCCGCCACGAGAGTCGTCCCCATTCCGGCGCAGTCGCTGTCCGTGGCGGAGCGCCGGTAGATTTCAGTGTTGGCAAAGGCGATGGCTTCCCGTATGCTGCGCATGACGTCTGCCGCGTTCATGTCGGGGGTGACTTCCTGGCACACGTGCGCCATAAAAAGGTCCGCCGCCATGGTGCTGGCGACGTTGCCGGCGCGGGCGCCGCCCATCCCGTCGCACACAACGATAACGGTCATTGCGCCGCTTTCATCCTGCCATGTCCGACAGACGTCCTGGTTGATTGCCCGAACCTGTCCCCTGTCACTGATTGCACATAAGTCCATCTTCTCTTGTCTCCCTTACTGCGCAAGGTTGTGCCGGCAGGCATTGAGCGGTCTCACCGAGCCGCTTTTCTGCGTAGCTGGCCGCAGGAGGCGTCAATATCTCCGCCGAGCCGTCTGCGCACCGTGACGTTAATACCACGCTGCCTGAGGACGGAGACGAAGGTCTCAAGGTCCTGCGCGGTGCTCGGCTTAAAGGGGCTTTCTTCCACGTTGTTGAGGAGAATTAGGTTGACGTGACTGCGCGTACCTGCAAGTTTATCCGCCAGAAGCTTCGCGTGGGCGCGTGTGTCGTTCACGCCGTGAATCATAGCGTATTCAAACGAAATGCGGCGGCCTGTCCTCTTAAAATAATCGCTGCAGGCGTCCAGAAGCTTATTCACGCCATAAGCTTTGTTGACGGGCATAATGGCGCTACGTGTTTCATCATCCGGAGCGTGCAGTGATACAGACAAGGTTAATTGTAATTTATCCTGCGCCAATTTGTCAACTTTTTCAACAATTCCGCAAGTGGACAGGGATATATGCCGCATGCCGATACCCAGCCCCTTGGGATGGGACACCAGTTTTAGAAACTTCATGACGTTGTCGTAATTGTCCAGCGGCTCGCCGATGCCCATGAGGACGATGTTATTTATGGTGAGTCCCGCGTCAAGTTGTGAGAACATCACCTGATCCAGCATCTCCGACGGCGCCAGATTACGCACAAGCCCCCCGATGGTGGAGGCGCAAAAGCGGCACCCCATGCGGCACCCCACCTGCGATGAGATGCAGATTGTGTTGCCGTGTTCGTACCGCATGACGACGCTCTCCACGCTGTTGCCGTCGTGAAGGCGCCAGAGGTATTTAATGGTGCCGTCTTTTTTCGAGACCTGCTTCGAGAGAACCTGCGGCACATAGAGCGGATAGCGGCGTGAAAGCTCCTCCCGCATCGCCTTCGGCAGGTCGGACATCTCCTCAAAGGACTTCACGCCGCTGTGCAGCCATTTGAAGACCTGGCCCGCCCGGTAGCGCGGCTGGCCCATTTCCTCAAAAACAGGCTCCAGTTCTTCTGGCAAAAGGGATTTTAGGTCCTCCATTTAAGGACGCCTCCTCATCCGGCAGATAAAGAAGCCGTCTGTATCATGCTTATGCCCCATAAGCGTCATCATGCCATCCGGGGCGGCGCCAAACGGCTCCGGAAGGGTAAAGGGTTCCGGTGCGAAGTTGCTTCGTATCCCGAGGAAGGCCTCGACAACCTCCTCGTTTTCCCGGCGAAGAAGCGTGCAGGTGGAATACAGCAAAACGCCCCCCGGGCGCACCGCTTCCGAGAGATTCGTCAAGATTCGCAGCTGCAAATCCGGCAACAGGCGAAGTTCCTCCTCCGCCTTGTAGCGGATATCCGGCTTTTTGCGGATGACGCCGAGCCCCGAGCAGGGCACGTCTGCGATAACGGCGTCAAAGGCCTGCACGAAATCCTCCCGACGGCGTGTGGCATCCTGCACCGTGGCGGTAACCATCCCGCCGAAACCGAGACGGCGGGCCCCCTCCCGGATACGGGCGACTTTCTTTTCACTGACGTCGCAGGAGGTAATCTTCCCCTCTCCGCCCATGTCAATGGCGGCGGCAAATGTCTTGCCCCCCGGCGCGGCGCAGGCATCCAGCACCCGCATGCCGGGCGTCAGCCCCGCCGCTGTGACGCACAGGCGCGCTGCCGGGTCCTGCACGTATATAAGCCCGTCCTGAAAGGCTTTCAGGGACTCCAGTTTCCCCTGCCCGTAAATCTTGATGGTGTCCTCCAGAAACGGGTACGGCTCAGCCGTAATCCCGGCGTTCTGCAGAACGTAAATCGCCTGCTCCCGCGTGGCCTTAAGGCGGTTTACCGTGGCGAAAACCGGTGGCGTGGTATTGTTGGCACCGAGAAGCGCCTTCGTCTCCTCAAGGCCGAACTGCTTAAGGTAGGTCTCCACGAGCCACAGGGGGTGGCTTTTTTGAATGGAGAGCCGCTCCGCCTCCGTGGCGGCCCGGACTTTTGGGAGGTTGTCCCGCGTTGAGGCGATTTTCCGCAAAACGGCGTTTACCAGCCCCGCCGCCCGGGGGTTGGCGTGCTTTTTCGCAAGGCGCACCCCTTCGCTTACGGCGGCGCTGGGCGGGATTTTATCGAGAAACACAAGCTGGTAGACGGAAAGACGCAGAATGTCCAGCACCTGCGGCTCCAGCCGCCCCGTCCTGATGGTGGAAAAGCTGTTGATGATAAAGTCGCAGTAGGCCATGTTCTGCAGAACGCCGTAGAAGATGTGGGTGGCAAGGGCGGCGTCCCGCACGTCCAGGCCGGCTTTAACGGCAGTTTTGAGCACAGCGTCGGCGTGACGGCCGGTACGCCGGTATGTCATGAGGGCCGCAAGGGCGGCGTCCCGGGCGTTTACAGGCATAAGCGACGCCCCCGTAGGTAGTCTGCGGCGGCCATGCGTCGCTTCCCCGGCGCCTGAACCTCCAGAATCGTGACCACGCCGTCTGCGCAGGCCACTTGAATCCCGCCTTCTCCGGCGGAGAGCACCGTGCCCGGTGCGGCGTCTGTTTTGCTCTGCTCTGTTTTCACCGCGTAGACTTTCAGCACCGTGTCAAACAGCTCTGCCGTGGCCACGGGCCAGGGATTTAAGCCACGGACGTGGCAGGAGATTTCTCGGCAAGAGCGCGTCCAGTCGATGGGCGACATATCCTTTTTCAAAGGCGGCGCGTAGGTCGCCTGAGAATGGTCCTGCGGGATGCGGGGTGCTACCCCCTGCCCTATGGCATCGAGGGTTTCTAAAAGCAGCTCCGCCCCGAGGCCAGCTAAGCGTGCGTACAGCTCACCGGCCGTCTCATCTTCGCCGATGGGCGTTTTCGTTATAAAAATCATGTCCCCGGCGTCCATCTCTGCCGCCATGTACATACTCGTCACGCCCGCTTCCCTGTCGCCGTTTAAGACGGCCCACTGAACGGGGGCGGAGCCCCTCAGACGGGGCAGAATCGAGCCGTGGATGTTAATACAGCCCATGGGCGGGATGTCCAAAATCGGCTGCGGCAAAATGCGCCCATAGGCCACAACCACAATGACATCCGGCGCGATGGCGCGCAAAATGGACTCTGCCTCCCCGTCCCGTACCGTTTGGGGCTGGTAGACGGGGGTGCCGCGCTCGAGGGCCAGCTCCTTAACGGGGCTCATAGTCAGCTTCATCCCGCGGTATTTTGGCTTGTCCGGCTGAGTGAAAACGGCGGCAATCTCCCGCCCGTCCTCATAGAGCCGCCGCAGAGACGCCGCAGCGAAATCCGGCGTGCCCATAAAGACGATTTTCATTCCTCAGCACCGTCCTCCTCATCATCGCCGTACATCTCCTCAAGCTGTTCGGGGGTGAGGATTTCATCGGCGAGGGAGGTAAAGAGGATGCCGTTTAAATGGTCTATTTCGTGGCAGAAGGCCCGGGCGGTCAGGCCCGTTCCCCATGCCTCAAAGGGCTTACCGTGGCGGTCAAAGGCCCGCACCTTCACAAGGTCGGGGCGCTTGACGATACCATACACCCCCGGGATGCTCAGGCACCCCTCGGCGCCCACCTGCTCACCCGACGCGGCGATGATTTCGGGGTTAATGAGCTCAATAATCTGCTCTTCCGGAGAGAGGTCCTCCTTGTTTGTGTCCACCACGAGCACAACGCGGCGCAAAACCCCCACTTGCGGCGCGGCGAGGCCCACGCCGTTGGCGGTGAGCAGCGTTTCCCGCATATCGTCCAGCAGCGTGTGGAGCCGATCGTTATAATCCGTCACCGGACGGCTTTTTTTCTTAAGAAGCGGATCGTCATCATGCAGTATATTTCGAATGGCCATACTTCCTTCTCTTTCTCCGGCGCTTATACTCCGTCACTGCCCCGCGCCGGTCGGTTGACAGTTTTAGAGTTCATACGGGTCGCTGTCGGCGTAGACAGCGATGTTGCGACAGGCTTTGTCTTTGGCAAAAGTGCGTATCACGTGGGCCACCGTCATGCGGATGCGCTTATTTGCCTGACAGGATAAGGTTATCCGATAACGGTAGCGGTTATTTATCTTGGTAACGGACGCCGGCGCGGGACCGAGAAGGCACACATCCGGCTCATCCCTGAGGTAGTCTTCCAGCAGGCGGCGCAGTATTGTGCAGCCGCGCAGTACCTCCGTCTCGGATACGCCGGAGGCCGTCACGGAGATGAGGTCACTTAGCGGTGGGTTTCCCAGGGCTCGCCGCAACTCAAGCTCTCGCCGGTAAAAGGCGTCGTAATCCTGAAGGGCCGCAAGGCGGATGACTTCGCTTTTCGGCGTCATCGTCTGGATAATGGCCCGCCCTGTTTTACTGCCGCGGCCGGAACGGCCCACCACCTGCGTTATCAGGGAAAAAGCCCGCTCCTGCGCCCTGTAATCGTTTATGTACAGCATCTGGTCGGCGGACAGGACACCCACTAAGGTGACGTTTTCAAAGTCCAGCCCTTTGGCCACCATTTGCGTACCCAGCAGTATGGGGACCTTCTCCGCGCGAAACTTCGTGAGAATGTCCTCGTGGGTGTTCCGGGCGGAGACTGTATCCGCGTCCATACGCAAAATTCCGACGTCCGGCAGAAGCTCACGCAGCTCTGCCTCCACCTTCTGGGTACCGGCGCCGACGTATTTCAGGCGCCCGCCGCAGTCGGGGCACTCTTCCGGTTCCCAGCGGGAAAAGCCGCAGTAGTGACACATTATACGGCGGTTGGCAAAATGGTACGTCAGAGACACGCTGCACCGCGGACAGGAGAAGGTGTATGCGCATTCCGGACAGGTAATGAGGGTATTCCCGCCGCGCCGGTTGAGAAACAGAATGCTCTGCTCCCCACGCGCTACGTTCTCCTGCAGGGCCTCAAGCAGCTCCGAGCCGATGACACCGCCGTTTCCGCTTTTAAGTTCCTTTTTCATGTCGGCGATAATCACGTTTGGCAAGTTGCGGGCATTATACCGCGAATCGAGACGCAGCAGCTTGTACTTTCCCGTTTCGGCGCTGTACATACTCTCAAGGGACGGCGTAGCGGAGCCGAGAAGCAGGAGCGCCTTATTTTGCCAACACCGATATTTTGCCACATCACGGGTGTGGTATCTTGGGATATTTTGCGATTTATAGGAGTGTTCCTGTTCTTCGTCGATAATGACAAGCCCTAAATCAGGAATCGGCGCGAAAACCGCCGAACGGGTGCCCACCACCACGTCCACTTCGCCGGTGCGAATCCGTTTCCACTCGTCGTACCGCTCCCCGATACCCAGCTGGGAGTGAAAGACGGCGATGCGCTCTCCGAAATGGGCGCTAAACAGAGTGATAAGCTGCGGCGTGAGGGCAATTTCCGGCACGAGCACGATGGCGCGGCGCTTTAAGGCGATTGCTTTGCGGATAAGCTGAATATACACCGCCGTTTTGCCGCTGCCTGTGACGCCGTAAAGGAGCGCCGCGTCGGCCCGCCCCTCTTCAAGAACCGGGGCGAGGGCGTCGAAAACCCGCTGCTGCTCCGGGCTTAAAATCAGCGGGTCAGCCGGCGGCAGCGTGGTGATATCCGGTCGGCGGTAAATCTCCTGTTCATATAAAGCAACAGCGCCCGCGTCCGCAAGCGCTTTGACGGAAGCGGCGCCCGCCCCCGTAAAATAACTGATTTCCTTTACGGAGGCCTCTCCGATTTGAGAAAGCAGCTCTAAAACCCGCGCCTGCTGGCGCGCACGTCGTCTCTTCTGCGCAGCGAGAAGGAGCGCCTCTTCGGCGGGGATATTGAGCGCGGCGATTTTCACGACTTTGTCGGAAACGCGGGGGGCGCCGTCTTTAAGCCACAGTCCAGAGGGGAGCATGGCCTTGGCCGCATCATAGACGGTGCAGAAAAAACGCTCGCTCATCCACACGGCCAGCTTAATCATCTCCGGACTGAGGACGGGGGCATCGTCCACCACAGTGTCGATGTTTTTGAGAACGCGCTGGCCGGTGTCCTCCATGACGGATAAAACAAGCCCCTCCGTTCGCCGGTTGCCCTGCCCGAAGGGGATGACAACCCGCATACCGGGCTGGACGCGCCCGTCAAGCTCCGGCGGGATTTTGTAGTCGTAAGGCCGGTCAATGTGATACGTTGCCACGGAGACGGCTGTCCGTGCAACTTTATCTGCGCTCACAAACCGACCCCCTTTCGCATCACTGCCCTTTTAGTCAGATAAATCCTGCCCAAGTCGGTCAGTGGCGATTTCCTCAATCGCCATGGAGACGGGCTTTTTCTTCAGCGGCTCGCCGCTTTTCTCGTGGTCATCGGCAATCTGCCGCGCCCGGTGGGCGATGACGTTCACGAGCATGTAGCGGCTATTCACGTGTGTTAAAAGTTCGGAAAGAGACGGATATAACATAATTGTTTAACCCTCCAAATGATGCCTTTGCGTCAGGTTTGCTTACAACCCATAATATCGAGTATCTCTGCAACGGCTTTATCGACGATATCGTTGACGACGACGTAGTCGTAACTGTCTTTTTCAAGCATTTCCGCTTTAGCGCGGATAAGGCGGTTTCTCACCCTGTCCTCCGGGTCTGTGCCGCGGAAGCGAAGCCTGTTTTCCAGTTCCTCCATACTGGGCGGAACGAGGAAAATCGTAATCGCCTCCGGCATGGCGGCGATAATCTGTTTGCATCCCTGCACGTCGATATCGAGAATGACGTCCTTCCCCTCCTCAAGACGGGCGAGGACGGGCGCCTTTAGCGTGCCGTAATAGTTGCCAACGTATTCCGCGTATTCGAGGAAATCGTTTTGCCGGATGTGCTTTTCAAATTCCTCGTGCGTGATGAAATAGTACGAGACACCGTGCACTTCTCCGGGGCGCGCCTCGCGCGTCGTCGCCGATACGGAAAAATGTAGGTCCTTGCACGTTTGCATAAGCTCTTGGATAACGGTGCTCTTCCCCGTCCCGGACGGAGCCGAGATGATAAAGAGACGCCCTTTATTCTTCTTCATTGTCTTCCCCCACTGCCGGTGTATCCATGCGGCTAGTCATTCTTCCGGCGACTGTTTCAGGCTGAATGGCCGATAGAATGATGTAGCCGCAATCTGTGATGAGGACGGCGCGTGTCCGCCGGCCATACGTTGCGTCGATGAGCAGGCCTTTTTCCCGCGCATCGGTGATGATGCGCTTAATCGGCGCCGATTCGGGACTGACGATAGCAATCAGACGGTTGGCCGACACCATGTTTCCGAAGCCGATGTTAATGAGTTTCACCGATTTTCCCCCTCTTTAAGTAGTCGGAAAGGCGAGATGGCTACTCGATGTTCTGAATCTGTTCACGAATCCGTTCAATCTCGGCTTTCAAATCGACGACGATACGGGCCATTTCCGCGTCGTTCCCCTTTGAACCGATGGTGTTGGCCTCACGGTTGAGTTCCTGAACGAGAAAATCCAGCTTTCGCCCCACGGGGACGTCCGATTGCAGCATGCCACGAAGCTGGCCGACGTGGCTGCGCAGCCGCACCGTCTCTTCGCCGATGTCAATCCGGTCGGCAAAGATGGCCGCTTCCGTCAGAATACGCTGCGGGTCAATATCCTGCCCCGCCAGAACCTCGCTTAAACGTGCCTCAAGGCGGGCGCGGTAATCAGCCACGGTTTTCGGTGACAGCACTTCGCACCGGGCCGTAAGGTTTTCGATGGTGTCAAGTCGTCCGAGGATATCCCGGGCGAGATTCTGTCCTTCCGCGCACCGCATGGCCGTAAAGCCGGTCAGGGCCTCATCCAGAACGGAGAGGACGTCACTTTCGAGGGTCTGCGGGTCGGTTTCAGATTTTTCAAGGGAGAGGACGTCGGGATAGCGCGTCAGCTCCGTGGCGCTGACGATGCCGGGCAGCCCGTACAGCTCGGAAAGCTCCTTCAGGGCCGCCATATAGGCGTCCGCCACGGGGCGGTTAACCCGCACAAGAGCGTCCCCGGCCCGGGAGGTGTCTATGGTGACGAAGACGTCCACCTTTCCCCGGGATATGGCGCCGGCAACCCGCTGCTTGATGCCGTCCTCCAGCGCCCCGAAGCCCCGGGGCAGGCGGATGGTGCAGTCGAGGTACCGGTTGTTCACACTTTTCAGTTCAATGGTGATATCGATTGTTCCGGACGTTCCGGCATCGACGGTGCGTTTTGCGTAACCGTAACCGGTCATGCTCTTTATCATAAGTCACCTCTGGTTTTTCCGAAGAAATTTGGAGACGCGCCGCGCGTAGATGAAAAGAAGCCGGGTCAGTCCCAAATCAAAAACGCAAAACGCCGCGTTAGCGATGAGATAGACGATTATTGGTGACAGGACGGCCACATTCGGTGCGAAAAGACCGCGCAAAAACAGCCATAAAACGGTGAGCGCCCCGTTGAACACAAGGAGCTTAATGGCCCATTCAAGCACCCTGTTTCTCAGGCGCTCGGCAAGGCTTTTAACAACCGGATAATACCCAAAAAACAGAACGTATAAAAGCACCCCGTCCTTCGCCGGCAGAAGCAGATACGACAAAATCGCGCTTCCCACGAACACGAACGCCGCGGCGCCGATGCCCGCTTCAATGAGAGCGGACGCAGCAAAGAGGGACGCTACCGCCGCCAGCGACAGTTTCGCGTTCGGAAAGGCCGATGACAGGTACAGCGCAATCACGGACAGCGCCGTGAGCAAACCCGTTATCGTGACAACGAACGTTCTTCTTCTCATGGCTTATATACAGTCACAAAGGCAGTCGGCGCATATAAGCAGGGAGCAGATATCGCAGGTGGAGAGATTGTCGCAGCAGCAGCCGCTTGTGGCGGCGCTTTGGTTATATGGATTGTACGCGTGCTGCTGGCGGAACCGGTTGACGGCCTGCTGGTACTCCATATTTGCCGGCTCCATCCGGGCGGCGGTCTGGAAGTACGTGAGGGCCTCATCCAGCCATCCTTTACGATACATGACGCTACCCATGAGGAAATGCCACTCGGCGTTGCGGTTTGTCATCATCCGCAAAAGCTCCTCCGCGAGGGGAATGTTGCCGGCGTTGATGGCCGCCCGCACCCGCGCATACTCGGATGCGCCGGAGGAGCCGGAACCGGAGTACGCGCCGGAACTCTGGGAGCTGCCGTTACCGCCACCGCCGCGCTGGCGCATGATGATGTCGTAAGCTTCGTTAATCTGCTTCATCTTCTCCTGCGCCAGGTCGGACAAGGGGTTGTCCAGATAGTTGTCGGGATGATATTTGCGAACGAGTTCACGATATGCCTTCTTTATTTCCTCGTCCGATGCCGTCGGCGAAACACCGAGTACACTGTACGGATCGTTCATTCGTCTTGTTCAAACTCCTTGTTCTTTCGGTTTTTGCCGCTTCGCCACGTCCCGCTGAGCACGGCGCGGCAGGTGTGGGGCATCCCGAGATATAAGATGTTCTGCAAAACGGGCGCAAAGTGCCCGGGGTCAAGCAGTTCGTATGCGGCGGCGGCAAGGCGGCATGAGTGCAGCAGCGTGCTTTCAAGGGCGTCTCGCGCCGCGTCCGTCAAGGCCCCGCCTGTCAGCCCGTATCGGGCGGCGACGACGTTGCGCCGCCTCGCTTTATGGTCTTCCGCAAGGTCGTCTGCCGCGTCGATGATGTAGATAAAGCGCCCTACGTGATAGAGAAGCTGCTCAAGGGGGCGGCGGCGATGCTCCGGTGCGTCCTCCGCCAGGGCCGCCGTCAGCCGCGCAAACTGATCGGCGCATGCGTCAAGGGAGGGGCTCTCCTCCTGCTCGAGGCGGGAGAGGGCCTTTAGAGCCGACTTAACGTGCCCGACGTAAGCCGGGCGGCGCGCCGCGGCTTTATTATACGCCCGTTTCAGTAGAATCGAGAGGAACCGGTCCCGCAGGGAGCGGAAGAAGCCCTCGTCGGTCACCGTGTCCCGCAGTTTCCACCATGTAAGGATGATGCTATAGTCTGCACACAGCGCCAGAGCGGGAAACGTCAGGCACGCCCTCCGGCGTTTAAGCGGGTTTGCCCCGCAGCGCACAGGCCGCACGGAAGGCGCATCTTGCGTATCATACAACAACATGGCCAGAAATGTAAAGTCGTAGCTTAAAATGAAGCTGGAGAAGGGCGTCCCCTGCTCTTTCAAAGCGCGGCACAAACCGCAATAGCATGCTTTATAGTGCTCGTATTCCCTGACTTTCAGCTCATCCCGCAGCGGGCGGATATATCCGAACATCGCGCTACACCTTAGGGACTGGTGGCAATGACAGTGACGGTATAACTGCCGATTGCCCCCACGTTTTCTGTCCCGTCCACGTAGATTTTCGCCGGAACTGTATAGGTGCCCACGGTGGCCCCTAGTGCGCTCAGGTCTGCCACGACGCGCACGTTCACCGGCTCCACTTCCTCCAGATCATTCGCCACGCCCCGCAGCAGAACCTCAAGGCTCTGGGTGATGATGGCGTAGTTGTAGCCTTCTGTCTCGTTCGTCGTCTGGATGTTCGTGGTCTGAACCCGGCGCGTCTCAAGGCCTTCCACAGAGATGGTGACGGTGGCCTCCACGGTTCCCGTGAGGTTTTGGGTATTGTTCGGGATGGCAATGGAGAAATTTTGGGACGTGGATAACGCAAAGGATTTAAGGTCGATTGTGCCGAGGACGATTTGATTGAGCGCGTTGAGCGTCTCGGCGTCGCCCGAGAGGGTGATATATGACGGCGATATCGACAGCACCGTGTTTCGTTCGTCCGCCCCGGCGCCGGGTGTGAGGTTCACTGTAAGGGGGACGTCCTTGACCATGACAACGGGGATGATGACTTCCACCGTGCTTTGGCTGAGGGTGACGTTTTCCGAACGCACTTCTTCCCCGTCTTCGTCCATCAGGACGACGCTGACGGTTTCGTCCACAGTTTTAGAGATATTTTCCCGAAGGACGTTGACCCATGCGTGATCAATCCGGGAGATAATCTCCTGCGGGCCAGAAACGGTAATCACAGAGGGCGAAATCTCAATGGGTTCGGCGCGATACCCTTCCGCCACGCCGCCGTCGTACTTGCCGCGTACGGGAATGTCCTTTTTCACCAGATTGTCCACCACGACGATGATGGTATCGGCGCTGCGGGCCGTGACGCTGACGGAGGATTCGGCCACGTTAATCGGGTATTGCATTCTGTACGGCAGGGTGTACGTGCCGGCGCGCTTGATTTCCGCAAGGTCCACGGAGGCGGTGATATTGTCACTTGAGAGGATGGATACCACGTTGCGCTTTCCAAGAAAACGGAGAGAGAGCGTGTCGGCACTGACGTAAGTGACGACAAGCCCCCGATCCGTGAGATAATCGGTGTTCCGCAGCTCCACACGGACGCCACTGATACCGGTGGACACGTCCGGGTTTTCGGCATAAGCTACGTAGAGCCAAATAGCGAAGGAGGCGAGCAGGGAGAAAATGATATAAAAAATGCGGCTGGAAAAAGCCTTTGAGAGCTTTTCTTTAACGGATTTAAAAAATATCATACACGCACCCCCGCCCTATTTACGTTGCAAAACCGCCCGGCGACTTTTTTCATCCGGGCCAAGTTCAAGGCGCAGGAGTTTTTCAAAGGTCTCCTGCGAAAGGTGCCGCTTGAGCATCCCGCCGATGGCGACGGAAATAGAGCCTGTCTCCTCCGAGACGGTGACGGCCACCGCGTCCGTTATTTCGCTCACGCCGATGCTGGCGCGATGGCGCATGCCCAGGTCGCGGCTGAGATTCGTCTTGGTCGTCAGCGGCAGCATGCAGGATGCGGCTACGATGCGTCCGTTTCGGATGATGACGGCGCCGTCATGTAGCGGCGTGTTCGGATAGAAGATATTCGTCAAAAGCTCGTAGGACACTTCCGCGTCCACGCGGGTCCCCGTTTGGATGGTGTCATCGAGCCGGATGTCACGCTCAAAGACGATGAGGACGCCGATGCGCTTTTTCGCCATCTCGGTGCATGCGGACACAACGGCGTTGATGCACTGGTTAATCCGCGTGTCCGGAACCTTTCTCCCGAAGAGGAAGCCGAGCTTGCTGCTGCCCACCTGCTCCAGCAGGCGTCTGATTTCCGGCTGGAAGAGTATGATAAACACGAGAAGGCCGAGCTTCATCGTCTGCCCTAAGAGGTAGTTGATGACGTTGAGATGCAGCAGGCTTGACAGCCACATGACGGCGAGCACGAGCATGATGCCCTTTATAACGCTCGCGGCGTTCGTTTTGCGCAGAACAGATATGACGCGGTAAATGAGATAGGCGATAATGAGGATATCGAGCACATCCCATAAACTTATCATATTGAGAACATTCAGCATCGAACGGATGACTTCCCGCGTAGCGTCCATAAAGTTCCTCCAATTATCGTGCGCCGAGACGTGTAAATTGAGAAATGGCCTGTCCGAAAAAGGGGCAGACCAGTGGGTGAACAAAACAAACACAATGGGGCCCTTACCGGGGATAAAGGCTCGGCGCGCAGGCGACGGGAGGAGCGAAAAGGTCTGCCTCCCCCTGTGGCCGCAGGCCGTGCGCACAGGCCAAGTATTATTTAGTCATTATAATACAGAAAAGAAAAATTGGCAACTTTGTTATAGCAATTTGGTACAATTCCCGCTTTATTCCATCGGATTTTGGAAGTTGGTTACCGTTTTTTGAGGATTTCGTCGAGAGCGTCTAAAAAGGCGCGTATATGGCCTTTCGTATTGAAGACGGACAGGCTGACGCGCACCGTTCCCGTCTCGAAAGTTCCGGCCGTTTTATGGGCCAGTGGCGCGCAGTGAAGTCCCGCCCGCACGGCGATATTGCGCCGGGCCAGCTCCTCGCCCACGATTTCGCAGTCCATTTTGTCTACGCAGAAGGACAGAACGCCGCTCTGACAGTAGCCGTATTCCGAGACGAAAACTCGCACGCCGTCACGCTTCACGAGCTCCCCGGCGGCAAAATCCACGAGGCTGTGTTCGTGGGCCATAATCTTCTGCACACGCTTCTTCTCCACGAACTCAATCCCAGCCCGCAGCCCCGCGATGCCGGGCATATTGTGCGTGCCCGCTTCGGCTCGGTCGGGCAGCATTTCCGGCATCTCCACAAGGGCCGACTGGCTCCCCGTCCCACCTTGCAGGAGTGTTTTCGGAACGCGGGCACAAAGGAGCAGGCCCGTCCCCTGGGGGCCGTAAAGCCCCTTGTGGCCCGGCATGCAGATAAAATCGGCGCCGATGCGCTCAAAGTCAATCTCACAAACGCCGGCGGACTGGGAGGCGTCCACAATAAAAGGCACACCACGGGCGCGGCAGGCCTCTGCGATGCGTTCAATGGGCTGGATATATCCGAAGACGTTGGAGACGTGGTTGCAGACTACGAGTTTCGTGTCGTCCGTCAGGCGGCGCTCGAAGGCGTGCAGCGCCATTTCCGGCTCGAAAAGTTCCGAGCCGGCCACCACGACGTGGGCGCCAATCCCGTGCAGCGGCCGGGTGACGGAGTTGTGCTCGTATCCGGATATGATAACCCGGTCGCCGCGGCGGGCGAGGGTCTTGATGGCGATATTCAGCGCGTGGGTGGCGCTGCAGGTGATGACCACGTTTTCCGGGTTGCGCATCTTAAAAAGGCGCGCCGCGGCGCACCGGCAGGCGTACGCCTCTTCCGCCGCGGCCATGGCGGCGGCATGGCCTCCCCTGCCCGGGCTTGATAAATTATTAACCGCCCACGCCACGGCACGGGCCACGCTGGCGGGTTTTTTTAATGTTGTTGCGGCACTGTCAAGATAGATCATAGATTTACCTCGTTGAAGTTTCCGTCGGCGTATTGGACATAGATTTTAAGGGGATGTAATTCGGCATTTTTGAGAACAATCAACGCATTGGATATATGTTTAGCGGACAATTTGACGCCGTATCCGCAGCCGCTTGAAGACAGGATGGTCGGAACGCGGCTGACGATAGCCGTTATGCCGGCGTGTTCGAGCGCCTTGGCCGAGCGCTGGGCATAAGTCAACGAGCGGCAGATCAGCAGATAATAGACCACAATTTGGCTCTCCTCTCTCACTGTAGATGACTTCGTCGTGATCGTTCAAACCATAATATGCATCAGGCGTGCGTTCGGACTAAAAAAGAAAGCGGCGCGCCGGTAAATTACCGACACGCCGCTTGGCGTCGAGTCTCATTTTGTTGTGGTGTATCACATAATTTACAGCTTAATACTTACGCTTTTTAACGCGTCTTTGCCTGTTTCAAAGCCCGCCTAGCTTATGAAATTGCCTCTATCAGTACGACGGCGTGGGCGGCGATGCCCAGCCCCGCGCCGGTAAAACCGAGTTTTTCCTCCGTCGTGGCCTTCACGCTCACCTGTGAAACCTCCGCGCCCAGGGCGGCAGCGAAGTTTTCCCGCATTTTCGGGACATACCTTTGCAGTTTCGGCTCCTGAGCGATGATGGTGATGTCGGCGTTGCCCAGCCTGTAGCCTCTTTCACCCACTTCCTCCGCCACGCGGCGCAGGAGAGTGATGCTGTCCGCCCCTTTGAAGGCGGGGTCTGTATCGGGAAATAGGGTGCCGATATCACCCAGAGCGAGGGCGCCTAATAGGGCGTCCATCAGGGCGTGGACGGGAACGTCCCCGTCGGAGTGACCCTCCGGCCCCGTTTCGTGTTCGATGGTGACGCCGCCGAGTATACAGGGGCGGCCCTTGACTAAGCGGTGTACGTCGTACCCGTGTCCGATTCGCATCGCGCGTCTCCTCTCGTCGCCGCAATGGCCTGAGCCAGCGGCAGGTCGTCCTGCGTAGTGAGCTTGATGTTCTCCCGGCTGCCCGGCGTGATGCAGACGGGGCATCCGAGGGCTTCCACGGCCATGCAGTCGTCCGTTACGGCGAGGTTTTCCTCCAGCGCCTTCGTCAGGGCGGCTTTGAGAAGATCTGCCTGAAATACCTGCGGTGTCTGGATTTCATACAGCCCGTCCCGGCTGATTGTCTCCTGCACAAGGCCGTTTTCTGCCCGCTTGATGGTGGCGACGACGGGAAGGGCCGCCGTTGCCGCGTTGTGTTTCATCGCGGCCTCGAGGGCGTCTAACAGGAGCTTTTCCGTGACGAAGGGGCGCGCCCCGTCGTGCACGGCGATAAACGTTGCGTCACTATCTGCCGCCATGACCCCGTTATGTACCGATTCCGGCCGCGTCGCGCCGCCGGCGACGACTTTTGACGCTTTCGTTATCCCGTATTTCTGCAACAGTTCCGCCACGTTCTGAACGTCCTCCTGCCGCGTCACCACCACAATCTCCTCCACGGCCTCCACCGCGTCGAACACCCGGAGAGAATGGAGGAGAACAGGCATGCCCCCCAGTTCAATGAGCAGTTTGTTGCGCCCCATGCGGGTTGACGCCCCCCCCGCGGCCACCACGACGGAGCATTTCGGGCGCGGCGCGCCTCGGCGCATGCGGGCGGAAAGGCGCCGAAGGAATCCGGACATATCCCCCTATCCCCTTTCTAAGAAAGCAAAATGCGGAGGTGAGCGCCTCCGCACGCGTCTTAAATCATCAAATCAGGTGAAAACAGCGTTAATGCGCATTTCCACTTCTTCGTAGGTTTTCTTCTGTGACAACACGAGCTCGGAAATCAAAATCTGCTTTGCGGAATGAAGCATTTTTCGCTCTCCTGTGGAGAGGCCTTTTTCGGAGTCCCGCGACATAAGTCCCTTCACGACTTTTGCAACTTCCAGTAAGTTTCCGCTTTTGATGCGCTGCATATTTTCCCGATAACGGCGATTCCAGTTTTGGGTCATATCAGTTTCGATGCTGCCAATCATGTCAAGCAAAGACTCGGCGGCTTCCGGATCGACAATCGGACGCACTCCAATGGCATCGCAGGAATCAACGGGAATCATCACGACCATCTCGCTGGTGGGCATCTTGAGGATGTAGTACTCCCGGGTACAGCCGTTTATGGTACGCTCCTCAATTCCGTCGATGACTCCGGCTCCGTGCATCGGATGTGCAACCTTATCGCCAATTTTAAACATATCCTTCTCCTTATCCGTGCCCGACTTGCGACGGGGGCGCCGCCCCCGTTATCTTCGCGCGTGGCTTATCCTATCACTTCACTTATTTCTATTATACACCGACCTCGCCTAAAATATCAAGTAAATTGCCACTGCACCTTGCATAAAGTGAGAAAAATGCGGGATAATGTGCGAATAACAGTACAAAATCCACTTTTCGCTTAACGTGGTAAAGAAAAAAACAGATTAAAAAACGCAGACGGAAACCATTCGTTTCCGCTGGGGGGAAAGAATGGGTTTCCGTCTCGCTTGAACTTTAGCACATTTTGCTATAAGGTGGCTTGCCGCTCCCCTTAAAAGCACTATTCAGATACAGTTCCGGAATCGCTCTCATCCGCGACGTCATCATCTTCGACGTCCGCTTCAACCGGCGCGGCAACGCCGTATCTCGCGTCTTCCATGAGGGCGCGGATGCTCAGAGAAACCTTGTGGCGCTCCATGTCGATATCGGTAATCTTCACGTCCACCGTCTGGCCTTCGCTGAGTATTTCGGAGGGCAGTCCGATGCGATGGTCCGTAATCTGGGAGATGTGGATAAGGCCGTCCACACCCGGGATGATTTCGGCAAAGGCACCGAAGGGCATGAGCTTCACCACTTTAACGTTGACCACGTCGCCCACCTGATGGGCCTTCGTGAACAGGTTCCAGGGGTTCGTCTCTTCCGTCTTGTAGCCGAGGGAAATCTTCTTCTTCTCCGTGTCGAAGGAGATGACGTAGACTTCAATCTGGTCGCCCACGTTGAGGATATCGGAGGGCTGATTGATGCGCGTCCAGCTCAGCTCGGAGACGTGCACCATGCCGTCCACACCGCCGATGTCCACGAAGGCGCCGTAGCTTGTCATGGACTTGACGGTGCCGAGGTATTTCTTGCCTTCTTCGATTTCCGCCCATGTCTTTTCCGCCAGAGCGCGGCGCTCCTCCATGAGAACGGACTTGATGGAGCCGACAACGCGGCGGCGGGAGTGATTGACTTCCGTAATGCGCAGGCGTACCTTCGTTTTCACGAGGGTGGACAGGGGAACGTCTCTCCCCAGCCCCGTCTGCGTCATGGGAATAAAGACGCGTACGCCCTTGACCATGGCCACGAGTCCGCCCTTGTTCTCCTCCGTGACAAAGCCTTCAACGATGGTCTTCTCTTCGCGGGCTTTGTCGATTTCTTCCCAGTTCTTCACGGCGTCGAGACGCTTCTTCGAGAGCATCACGGTGCCTTCCATATCGTTGACGCGGAGGACGAACGCTTCAATTTCCTCGCCCACTTTGACGAGATCTTCGACCTTCGCGGTAGGATCATCGGTCAGTTCGGCAATGGGTATGTAACCCGAATGCTTCGTTCCGAGATCGACGGAGATTTCCGTCGGCGTGATAGCGGCGACAACGCCGGTCACTTTTTCCCCATTATTTAAAGTTTTAAATGATTTTTCGAGCATTTCCGCAAAGGATTCAGTTGTTTCCGGCTCGGCTTGTCCGGACATCTCCAAGATTTCTTCACTCATCGTCTGATAGACCTCCTTAATAATCCACGCCGGCGTGGAAGCGCCCGCCGTGATTCCAACGGTGTCCGATTGGCAGAATTCGGTCAAATCAAGATCGTGAGCCGTTTCGATGAACTGAACCCGCGGACAGTGCTGCCTGCACAAGGCCGCGAGTTTATGGCTGTTTGAGCTGGATCGACCACCGATGACAACCATGACGTCGGCTGTTCGCGAAAGTGCAACCGCTTCTTCCTGACGCTTAGACGTAGCATTGCATATTGTATCAAATATTTCAAGATTTGTATACTCTTTTTTTAGAGATTCGGGACTAAAAGTGTCCCCGCTTTTGGCATAAGTTGTCTGAAAAACAACGGAAATGGGTTTTCCTGTGTATTCCGGTTCCGTGTCGAGCCAGTTTTTAAAGGCGGCGAGGTTTGGAAAGACGGCGTGTTCGCCGCAACGGCTGCATATTGCCCGCACTTCAGGATGCTCTTTTTCGCCGATAACGGCGATAAACCGGCCCTGGGCGGCCTGCTCCTGCACAATGGAATGAATCTTCGCCACGTCGGGACACGTAGCGTCGATAATGCGCACGCCGAGGCTCTCCAGCTTCTCCAACTGCTCGCGCGGGACGCCGTGGGAGCGGATGATGACAGTATCTCCGGGGCGGATTTCATCGACACTCGCCACTTCCTGCACGCCCTTTTCAGCGAGGGCTTTTGTCACGCTCTCGTTGTGGATAATTGGCCCTAAGGTTTTAACG
The DNA here is from genome assembly GCA_012838125.1 of Papillibacter sp. Taxonomy (GTDB): domain Bacteria; phylum Bacillota; class Clostridia; order Oscillospirales; family Oscillospiraceae; genus Sporobacter. The sequence continues at coordinate 8,048 of DUPW01000021.1, read as the reverse complement.
GAATCGTACTTTTCCGCCGCCTCCTCACAGAGTCGAACGGCGCGCCGCACACCGAAGCAAAAACCTGCTGTCTTGGCCAGAATAACCGTCATCGCTTTGCCGCCTTTTGGCCCAGAGCCCGAATTTTATCCATAAGATCTTCCGCACGCTTTAAGTATTCTTCCCCGGAGAGCTTTGTTTTTTCCGCATTAACAAAATAAGGCTCTCCAATGACGATGGTATAGCGGCCGAACAGGTGTTTATCCCCCGGTATATGCACCGGCACCACCGGGACGTTCATCTGATCGGCAATCCGGACGGCGCCCTGTTTTGCGGCCACGGCACTGTCTCCCCGCACGCGGGTGCCTTCCGGGTAAATGACGACTTTTTCACCGCTCTTTAAGTAGCTCATCGCCGTTTTAACGGCGGTCACGTCGCTCTTGCCGCGCTCCACGGCAAAACTTCCAACGGCGGTGTAAATGCGCCCCACAAGGGGTACGCGAAACAGGCTCGCCTTTCCCATAAAGCGCGGGTGGTGCTTTATCCCCAAGGCGAAGGCGAGAAAAATGGGGTCGAGAAAGCTGGTGTGGTTGGCGCAGAGCATGGCGCCTCCCTCGGGGACATTTTCTCGCCCGATGAATTTAAGGCGATAAAACGGAAAAAGCACGATGCGCAGGAATATATACAGGGCGCGGTAGCGCCGGTAGTCCTTCTTCATAGTCCAAACCGCTCCTCAATAATTTTACACAGCCACAGAAAGCACTCTTCGAGGCTTTTTTCCGTCGTATCCAATACGACGGCGCCCTCCGCGACTTTCAGGGGCGAGACTTCGCGCTCCGTGTCCGACTTGTCCCGCAGGAGAATGTCGCGCAGGACTTCCTCGTAAGTGGCGGGGACGTTTTTGGCGACCAGCTCTTTGAAGCGGCGCTGGGCCCTCGCTTCGGGCGAAGCGGTGATAAACACCTTCAGCCCCGCTTTGGGGAGCACGACGGTGCCGATATCCCGCCCGTCCATCACAATGTCGTACCGAATGGCCATTTCCCGCTGCATGGAGAGCAGAAACGCCCTCACCGGCGGCATGGCGGATACGTCCGCCGCAGCGAGGGACGCCTGAGGCGTGCGAATAAGGTCCGTCACATCTCGGCCGTTGAGCGTCATTCTCTGGCGGCGGTCGGCGTCAAAGTGCATATCAATTTTTATGGTGTGGAGCATTTCGGTGACGGCCGCGGCGTCCTTCGTATCGCGCCCGCTCTCCAAGACATAAAGCCCGACGGTGCGGTACAGCGCGCCGGTATCCACGTAAATGAGGCCGAAATGGCCGGCCACCATGCGCGCGAGGGTGCTCTTCCCTGCTCCGGCAGGGCCGTCAATTGCAATACTTCTCTCTTCCATGGGTTCCTTTCCTGCGGCGCCTTTGTATGGCGCCCCTTTACATCACTGTATGGGTTGCGGCGGCGTAGGCGGTGGACCACGCGATTTGCAGGTTAAAGCCGCCGGTGTACGCGTCTGCGTCGATTATCTCGCCGGCAAAGTACAGGCCCGGCACTCGCTTCGACTCCATCGTCTTAGGGCTAATTTCCTTTGTGGAGACGCCGCCGGAGGTGATAATCGCCTCGTCTATCGGGCGGGGGCCCATGACTTCTATCGTGAAGTTTTTGATGAGATTTAATAGCGCCTGACGCTGCTGTTTCGTTATAGAATGGACCTTCTGCTCCGGCGGAATACCGCTAAGGTCCACGATAACGGGAATCATCAGACGCGGGAGCAAATCCCCCAGCGCGTTGGCGAAATCGCGGTTTGAGTATTTTTCAAAATCCCGCAGCAGGCGGGCGTCTAAATCCTTTTCGTCGAGGGCGGGCTTTAAATCGATGGAAATCCTGTACTTCTTCCGGTCAAACTCCCGCAAATGGGCGCTGGCGGAGAGGACGAGGGGGCCGGATACGCCGAAATGGGTAAACAAAAGCTCCCCGAAATCCTCGTATAGGGGCTTTTTGCCGCCGTCGTACACCGTTACGGCCACGTTTTTCAGGGCAAGCCCCTGCATCCTCCCGCATATCTCCGATGACGCCTCAAGGGGCACCAGAGACGGGCGGGGCGGGAAGATTGTATGCCCCAGTCTCCGGGCGATTTTCAGGCCGTCTCCCGTGGAGCCTGTGCGCGGATAGGACAGGCCGCCGGTGCAAAGGATGGCGGCGCGGCAGGGAAACTCTCCCCTGCTCGTCAGCACGGCGCGCACGGCGCCGATTTCGTCAACCAAAACATCGCTTGCCGCTGTCTTATAGAAAACCTCAACGCCCGTTTTCTCAAGCTGCCGAAGGAGTGCTTCCGTCACATCCCGCGCCCTGTCAGATTCGGGGAACACGCGGTTGCCGCGCTCCGTTTTCAGGGGTACGCCGAGATCGGTAAAATACCGCATCACGTCCTGCGGGGTGAAGGCGTTCAGGGCGCTAAACAGGAATTTGCCGCCCGTGGGGGTGTTTTCAACGACTTCCCGCACCGGACAGTTGTTCGTCAGGTTGCACCGGCCCTTGCCCGTGATGCGCAGCTTGATGCCCATCCGGTCGTTTCTTTCAAGAAGGGCGACTTTCAGGCCCCGTTTCGCCGCTTCCGCTGCGGCGAGCATTCCGGCGGCGCCGCCGCCGATGACGATGACATCGTACTCGTTCATTCGGATTTTTCGTAGACCTCGTATTCGTCCCACATACGCTCGAGCTTATCGAAATTGCTCACCAGATCGTCCTGCGCCCGGGCGCTGGCGGCGACGATGATGGCGTTGACGAGACTCAGCGGCGCCACGAGGGTATCCACAAAGGAGACCATGTCGCTGCGTGCAAAGAGCGGCGTGTGGGCCACTTTGGCAATGGGTGACGTAGACGCGTCGGTGATGCCGATGACATGGGCACCCATGTCCCGGGCGTAGCGCATGGCCTTAATCGTCCGGCGGGAATAGCGCGGGAAGGACATGGCAATGAGCACGTCCCCCTCCCCGATGCGCATAATCTGTTCAAAAATTTCGCTGGAGGTGCTTTCCGTCACAACGTGTACGTCACTGAACATCAGGTTGAAATAAAAGCCCATGAACTTCACAATGGCCGACGCCGAGTGGATGCCGAGGATGTAAATGTGCCTGGCCTCCACGATTTTGGAGACGGCCGTGTCGAAATCCTCCCGATTAATCTCGTCGAGGGTCAGCCGAATCTGCTCGATATCGGAGGAGAGGACATGGGTGAGAATATCCTTGCTGTCTAAGAGGTCTTTCGCGACCTGGATGCGCTGCACAGACGTGAGCCGGTTGCGGATGAGGTTCTGCAGCGCCCGGCGCATCTCGGGGTAGCCGTTGTACCCCAGCTCAGCGGCGAAGCGGACCACCGTGGATTCGCTCACGTCCACCACCTGTCCCAGTTTGCTGGCTGTCATAAAAGCGGCTTTATCGTAGTTTTCAAGAATGTAACGCGCAATGCTTCTCTGCCCTTTCGAAAAGCTAGGCCATGCCTCTTCGATCACGGTGAGAATGTCTTTGTCCATCGCCGCCGCCTCCTTGTGTTGAGATTGATGTTGTGTAAAAGAAGCGCCCACGGACGCTGTGAAATGACACTATTTGCATCTCATTTTACTTTGGAAATGAAAATTTATCAAGCGTCAGATGCAGTTTTGGGCCGGTGAACTTGCATTCCTTGCCGTAAAAGCTGCAGCTCATCGGCCGTAAGGTGCCGCACGGCCCCTTTTGAGAGGTTTCCCAGCCGCACGCCGCCGATTTCCACCCGCTTGAGGGAGAGAACACGCAAGCTGCATGCTTCGCACATGCGCCGCACCTGCCTGTTTCGCCCCTCGTGAATGGTGATGGAGAAAAGGGCTGTGTCACTCTCCTGCTTGAGAAGGCGCACTTTTGCCGGTGCAATTTTGTATCCGTCTATGACCATGGGGCGGGACAGACGCTCCGCCGCGCCCTGAAGGGCGCCGGCAACGCGAACATGGTACGTCTTCGTCTTTTCATTGGAGGGATGCATGAGAAAATCGGCAAAGGCGCCGTCGTTTGTAAAAAGCAGCAGCCCTTCGGAGTTGAGGTCCAGCCGTCCGATGGGATAGACCCGATCCGGCAGGGGCGGCAGAAGGTCCATCACCGTTTTGCGCCCCTTTTCGTCCCGCACTGTGGTGACGTACCCCCGGGGCTTGTTCATCATGAGGTAAAGGCGCTCCGTGCGCAGGCTGACGCGCTCGCCGTCCACTTCGATGCGGTCTGTTTCCGGGTCGGCGCTTTCACCAATCGCGGCGACGCGGCCGTTTACCGTCACGCGCCCTTCTGTGATAAGGGTTTCGGCACGGCGGCGGGAGGCAACTCCCGCGGCGGAGAGGATTTTCTGAAGTCGCTGTTGCATGGCTTACTCCTTTAAAAGCAGACGGAAAGTGACCTTCGCCACAAGAAGCGGCGAAGGTCTGTTCAGCTGCGCATTATTCAGACGCATCTTTGTTGACGATGTCTCTGACTTTGTCGATGACTTCGGGAACAAGCTCGATGACGCGGTCAACTGTGGTATTTGCCGGCGGCGTGATGTTGATGAGCCGGACGTTGCCGTCTTTCACCACGAGAAACGCCACGGGGACGATGTTCACGCCTGCGCCGCTGCCGCCGCCGAAGGAGTTGCCCTGGCTGGGGCTTTCCTTCTGGCTTTTCGTCTTAAAGTCCGTTCCGCCGCTGGCAAAGCCGAAGGAGACTTTCGAGACGGGGATGAGCGAGATTCCGTCGGCCGTAACGATGGGGGTTCCGATAATCGTGTTGACGTCCACCATCTCGCGGATTTTCTGCATGGTCGTTTCCATCAGGTCGCCGATTGGGTGCTTATCCATGTTTTGTACCGCCTTTCTTGTTCGTTTCGCTGGATCGGAGCTTTATGGATTTGATTGTCAGCCGAATAAAGCCGACGAGGACTTGCCAGAACGCCAAAGAGAGCTTCGCTTTTGCATAAACGTATGCCTCCGTGGCGTTAAAGTCCACGTTCGTGCGCAAATCGCGCCGCTTTATGGTGAAAACCGATTCAAGGATTGGGAGCAGGACGCCAATTCCCGCCGAAGCCGCGCCGAACTGCAGGGCACCGGCGGCGGGGTTTTCTCGCCCGGCGGCCACATAGTGAATGATGAGGTCGTCGACGGTGAGCCTCCGAAAGAGCCGGCGGAGAACGTCCGTTATATCGGGCAGCATGGCTTTGAGGCCCTCAAAGGTGCCCCCCTTCTTCTGCCCCGCCTCTTGCTTTTTTCCGGCGTCTTTCTTTTTAGCCTTCCTGTCCTTTTTCTTCTTTTTGTCCGCCTTTTTATCCTTTTTGCCGGCAAATTTAATACGAACGGGGCCGAAGCGGAGGTAGGCGCTAAAGCCGGTTTCATCGTATTCCCCGATAAGGCACACGCGCATCATCATTAAAAGAGCGATGAGGGCGGCCACTCCAACAAGGATATATACCGCGGTCATAAGGGCGTCTCCATCTTAACCTGAACCCAGTCCTCTGGCGAATCCCCCTCCCCGTTTTCCGATTCCGGAAGGGGCGGCATCTCCTCCAGCGAAGCGATGCCGAAGGCCCGCAGGAATGTGGGCGTGGTCCGGTAGAGAAGCGGCCGGCCCGGGACGTTCAGGCGTCCGCACGCCTCAATCAGGCCGCGGTCCTGTAAAAGGCCCACGGTGTAGGAGCTGTCCACCCCGCGGATTTGGTCCACGACGAGCTTTGTGACGGGCTGATGGTACGCCACGATGGCCAGTACCTCCAGCGCCTGCTGGGAAAGCTGCGGCTGCTTGCGCACCTCCAGCGCCTGGCGGATGTAGTCGGCATACTCCGGTGCCGAGCAAAGCTGCAGGGTATCGCCTAAAACGACGAGCCGGATTCCCCTCTTTTCCATTTCCAGCCGGTGCGCAAGGGCGTGCGCCGCCTGATAGACGTCTGTTTTCGGAACGCCCAGTGTCAGGGCGATGCGATCGGCGGGAACAGGCTCGCCGGACGCAAATAGTATACCCTCCAGCACGCATTCTATGTCATTCATTTCCATTGGGGACATCGCCTCCTGTTGCTTCCTCCGGCGTATCCGGCGGTACGGGCAAATCCAGCGGCGCCGCGGCCCGGTAGATTGTCACATCGTCCTGTGATTCGATAAACTCAATCTCCCCCACCCGGCACAGCTCTAATATCGCAACGAAAATCGCCACGACCTCCGTGCGGCTGCCGGCCTCCTTAACGAGGATGCTCATGCGCGCCGAGCCTTCAAGGGAGAGCGTATGAAGTATCTCCCGCGCCTTATCTTTGACGGAATAGACGATGGGTTTCGGGTATGTAAAGGGTCGGCCTGCGGGGGGCGGGCTCTCCTCCGCCTGGGCGATGCGCCGATAAGCCCGGAGCAGGTCGGTGATTTTATGGGTGTAGCGGTATGTATTGTCCGGCGGGATGGACTCTGGTGGCTTCGTGTATGTCACGCCTGCTTTCTCCGCCATGTCCCGAAGCGTAATAATGACGGTTTTAATCTTGGCGTAACTGTCCCGGCGCTTGAGCTCTTCAAGGGAGCTGATAAGCTGGTCAAGCTCCGACACGTCCTCCCCAGTACTCAAAAGCATTTTCGTCTTGATAAGCATGAGGTACGACGCCATCGCAACAAACTCGCTGGCGATTTCAAGGTCCATGGCCGCGAGGTTGTCCAAATACGCAAGATACTGCTCGAGAATCAGGGAGATGCTGATGTCCCGAATCTCAATCTTATTCTTACTGAGGAGCTGGAGAATCAGAGACAGGGGGCCGACGAAGTCCTCCATTTCGCCCTTCGTGCGGACTATTCCGGATAGATGAAAAATCGGGTCGTCCATTTTTTGCTCCTATACAATCAGCGTTGCAAGCTCGTAACCCTTTTGGGCTATGCCAAAGAAGAACCCAAACAGCGTTTCAATGACGGAACCCAGGGGGCCCCAGAGCTTCCCCGATACGGAGAGGATGAGAATGAGAATCAGCCCAAACCGCTCGTAGCGCATGAGCTTAAAGTACGTCTCGTCCGACGCCAGCGAAAACAGCACCTTCGAGCCGTCCATTGGCGGAATGGGCAGCATATTGAAGACGGCCAGGGAGAGGCTTAAGTACGCCGTTGTCACGACCGTCGTTGCGAAAAACGCGGAAACGGCGCTACCGAGTCCGGTAAACCCGATGAGCAGTCCGTAAAGAAACAGCATCACCACGGTGATGAGGATGTTCGTCACAGGTCCGGCAAGGGCGGTGAGCGCCATGCCTCGCTTGGGATTTTTGAAATGGCGGGGGTCAATGGGAACGGGCTTGGCCCATCCGTAACCCACCGTTGCCATCAGGAGAAGGCCGATAACGTCCAGATGGCGGATGGGGTTGAGGGAGAGCCGGCCGGCATTTTTCGCCGTTGGGTCCCCCAGCCAGTAGGCTACCACGCCGTGGGAAATTTCGTGCAGGATGATGCAGATAAGGGCCGGAATGATGGACAGCACAATGTTTTCCAGAACTGACCAGTCTAAATTGCGCAGCACTTCGCCCATCATTTAAGCCTCCTATCACGCCCCATCATAGCATTTTCAGGGAATATTTTCAATCATGGATATCAGCGCATCGCGATTTGTGCCCTTTTCCGCAGAAAACAGCAAAATCGGGTATTCTTCCGGCAGACGGAGTGTCTCGGCAATGACAGCCATGCACGTGTCTATTTGAGATTTCTTGAGTTTGTCCACCTTGTTTGCCAGAACTACCATGGGGCGGGCGGAGGCAATAAACCACCGGGCCATTTGCACGTCATCTGCAGTAGGTTTATGTCGGGCGTCCACTATGAGGACGCCAAGGGCCATGTTGGCGTTTTCCCTGAAGAATGTCTCCATGAGATAAGCCCACCGCTTTTTTTCGGTGGCGGAAACACGGGCGTAGCCGTAACCGGGCAGGTCTACGAAGTAAACTTTTTTATCCACATTGAAATAGTTGATGTGGATGGTTTTTCCCGGGGTGTTCCCCACACGGGCGAAATTCTTGCGGTTTAAGATGCGGTTAATGACAGAGGATTTGCCCACGTTTGATTTTCCGGCAAATACGATTTGC
>DUPW01000020.1 GCA_012838125.1 Papillibacter sp. | reverse complement strand
TCTTTACTTTTGTAAAAAAATAACTTGAACATATAGGAGGAACCCGCCGTAATGATCAGGCAACTTGCACGCAGTGTTCGCGAGTACAAATGGCATGCCATCCTTACGCCGATCTTCGTCTTTCTGGAAGTGTTGATGGAAGTTTTCATCCCCTTCCTTATGGCGCGGATTATTGACCACGGCGTAAGCGACGGTGACTTAAACTACGTTTTAAAAATGGGAAGTATTTTGGTGGTCTGCGCCGTCTTATCCCTCGTTTTCGGCTACACAGCAGGACATACCTCTGCCGTTGCCGCAACGGGATTTGCCGCAAACCTCCGGTACGACATCTTCACAAAGACCCAGACCTTTTCTTTCTCCAATATCGACAAATTCTCCACGTCGAGTATCGTCACCCGCTCCACCACGGACGTGGCCAACCTCCAGATGGCCTTTATGATGCTCATGCGCATGGCGTCCCGCAGTCCCTTCATGCTCATCTCCTCCCTGGTGGCGGCCTTTACCATCAGCCCGAGGCTCTCCCTCATTTTCCTGTGCATGATTCCGATTCTGCTCACGGGGCTGCTCATTATCGTCTTCAAGGTGCATCCGTATTTTGAGCGCGTGTTCCGGACGTATGATAAGCTCAACCGGGTGGTGGAGGAAAACGTCCGGGGTATCCGCGTTGTAAAATCCTTTGTCCGGGAGAAGTTTGAAATCGTCAAGTTCAAAGCGATTTCGGGCATGCTGTTCTCCGACTTTCGGAAAGCGGAGCGGATTAACGCCATCAACGCACCCCTCATGCAGACCTGCACCTACGCGACGATGCTCCTCATCTCATGGTTTGGCGCAAAGGCGATTGTGGCCAGCGGAAACAACCCGGATATCGGGCTGTCCACCGGCGGCCTCATGAGCCTGATTACCTACACCATGTCCATCCTCTTTAGCCTCATGGCGCTGTCCATGTTGTTTATTATGATTATGATTTCCCGCGCCTCCGCCGAGCGCGTCACGGAGCTTTTAAGAGAAGAGAGCGACATTCAAAACGGCCCCAACCCCGTCTGCAACGTGAAAGACGGCAGCATCATTTTTGACAACGTCTCCTTCGCCTACCGCACGGAAAACTTAAAGCCCGTCCTCTCAGAAATCAACCTCACCATAAAAAGCGGCGAGACGGTGGGCATCATCGGCGGCACCGGCTCCTCCAAGACGAGCCTTGTGCAGCTTATCCCGAGACTGTATGACGTCACGGGCGGGCGCGTACTCGTCGGCGGCGTGGACGTGCGGGATTACGATATTGAAACGCTGCGTCAGGCAATCGGCATGGTGCTGCAGAAAAACGAGCTGTTCTCCGGTACCATCGCGGAAAACCTGCGCTGGGGCAATCCCGACGCCAGCGACGATGAGCTCATCGAAATGTGCAAACTGGCCCAGGCCCACGAGTTTATCGACCGCTTCCCGGATAAGTACAATACTTACATCGAACAGGGGGGCACGAACGTCTCCGGCGGCCAGAAGCAGCGCCTCTGCATCGCCCGCGCCCTGCTGAAGCGGCCGAAAATCCTCATTTTAGACGACTCCACCAGCGCTGTGGACACCAAGACGGACGCTCTCATCCGTCAGGCATTCCGAAACGAGCTGCCCGATACGACGAAAATCATTATCGCCCAGCGTGTCTCCTCCGTGCAGGACGCTGACAAGGTCATCGTGTTAGACGAAGGCCGGGTCACCGCCGTGGGCACCCACGAGGAACTGCTGGAAATAAGCGAAATCTACCGCGACGTGTACGAGTCGCAGCTGAAGGGGGTGGGTATCGGTGGCTAACGTAAAAGCGATGCCTGAAACAGAAAACGGAAACCGCAAATTCCGTAAAGATACCCTCAAGCGGCTGTTTGGCTACATCTTCCGCTACAAGGCGCGCGCTGCCATCGTGGTGCTCTTTATTATGGTCAGCTCCGCAACGGGCGCCCTCGCCTCCCTTTTTCTGCGGCGCCTCATTGACGACTACATCATCCCCCTTTTAGGGCAGGCAAACCCCGATTTTTCCGGGTTGGTCCGCGTGCTTCTCATCATGGCGGGTATTTACCTCATCGGCGTCAGCTGCACATACCTCTATAACTTCTTCATGGCGTCCATCGCCCAGGGCGTCCTGCGGGACATCCGGGACGATATGTTCACCCATCAGCAGACGCTCCCCATCCGCTACTTCGACTCCAACTCCTACGGCGACATTATGAGCCGCTTCACCAACGACACAGACACCCTCCGCCAGCTCATCACCCAGTCCATGCCGCAGCTGTTCTCGCAGGTTATCACCATCATCTCCGTCCTGACGGCGATGCTCTCCACCAGCGTGTGGCTGACGCTTTTCGTCGTGGTCTACATTCTCGCCCTGCGGAAAATCGTCGCCATGGTCACCGGCAAGAGCCGGCGGTATATGCGCCGCCAGCAAAAACTCTTAGGCGAGCTCAACGGCTACATTGAAGAGATGGTCAACGGCCAGAAGGTCATTAAAGTCTTCTGCCACGAAGAGCAGGCCATTAAAGACTTTGAGCAGGGCAACGAGGAGCTGCGCCAAAACGCCATGCTGGCCAGCCGCTATACGAACATCCTTATGCCCATTCTCATCGCCCTAGGCTATCTGCTCTACGTCGTTCTCACCATTGCCGGCTCCCTCATGGCCATCAACGGCGTCACGAACGTGAGCCTTACGGGAACGGGCGTCCTTACCCTCGGTATGATCGCCTCCTTCCTGCAGCTGAGCCGCAACTTCTCCGGCCCCATCTCCCACATGTCCCAGCAGCTCAACGCCGTCATTTCAGCCCTCGCCGGCGCGGAGCGCATCTTCACCCTCATGGACGAGACGAGCGAGGACGACGACGGTTTCGTCACCCTCGTGAACATCGTGTACGATAAAGACGGTCATATCGTCGAGTCGGAAGGGCGCACGGGCCAGTGGGCGTGGAAAATCCCGAACAAAACCGGGGATGAACAGTATATCCCCGTCCGCGGCGAGGTGCGCATCGAAAACGTGGACTTCGGCTATCTGCCCGACGTTCCCGTTCTCCACGATGTGTCCTTCTACGCAAAGCCCGGCCAGAAAGTGGCCTTCGTCGGGGCCACGGGCGCCGGCAAAACCACGATTACAAACCTCATCAACCGCTTCTACGATATAAACGACGGCACCATCCTCTACGACGGCATTAACATTAAAGACATCAAAAAGTCTGATTTACGCCGCTCCCTGGGCATCGTCCTGCAGGATGTGAGCCTCTTTACCGGAACGGTCATGGAGAACATCCGCTACGGCCGCCTCGACGCCACGGACGAAGAGTGCATTGCCGCGGCGAAACTGGCAAACGCCGACGGGTTCATCCGCTCCCTCCCCCACGGGTACGACACCGTCTTGGAAGGGGACGGCAGCGGCCTGTCGCAGGGCCAGAGGCAGCTTATCTCCATCGCCCGGGCCGCCGTGGCCGATCCCCCTGTCATGATTCTCGACGAAGCCACCTCCTCTATCGACACCCGCACCGAGACGTACGTCCAGCGGGGCATGGACTCCCTCATGCAGGGGCGTACTGTCTTCGTCATTGCCCACCGGCTCTCCACCGTCAAAAACTCCAACGTCATCATCGTCATCGATCAGGGCCGCATCATCGAGCGGGGCAGCCACGACGAGCTCATCGAGCAAAAGGGCCGCTACTATCAGCTCTACACCGGCGCATTCGAGCTGGAATAACCTGAAAAACGACCACGCCGTACGGTTTCCCGTACGGCGTGGTTTCCTTTAAGCATGCTTAAACAGTTTTTAGGCGTCATAGAGTAAACACCGGCGCCGAAAAAGAGGGGCCGACCTCAAAGGGCGGCCCTGCAGCATAAGGTTGTGGGATAAATTCGAAAGGATAAGACCTTACGAAGGGTAATAGTACTCTCCACATAAAGAATAACAGGGGCAGACTGCGTCTGTCTAGGGGAAATGAGTAATATTTTGGAGCTTAAAGGTATAGATGGTGACCGGGCCCCAAAGGGCGTCCCACGGTAGAGAAAGGGTGTTGTGGAGTATGAGCAAACTTCAAATATAGCAGAGTACGACGGGCTGTGTAATGTCGAGGGGACAACGTGGAGTCTTGAAAGAATACGGAAATTCCCATGGCGGCCCGATTGCGGGGCGCGTATTTATCAGGCGGGTTTGACAGGTAGAGCGAGAAACCTGTGTCTTTAGCACAAAAGAACCTTAACGGCGTGTTATAACGCGGTTCGGCGGTGCATTTTTTTCTGTACTTTTATACGGCTTCTTGCTATTATGAAATGGGTCTTACCCGTTTAAGACAAAAGACGTCAGGGCGGAGGTATTCGATGTGAGCAGCTATCTATCGGTCATCTTTCCCACTGTTGCAATCTTTCTCATCGGGCTGTTTTACATGTACTATATCCGTGCCGTCTCACCCCGGGAGGGGACGACGGAGTGGATTGGGCGCACCATGGAGCGTCCGCGCTTTACCATGTCCTTCCGCCTGCACAAGATGGAGCGGCGAGATGTGCTCCCCGTTCTGATTATCACCCTCGTCTCCGCTTTCCTCGGTTTTTTCCGGCTGGGAGACACCGTGGCCCCCCAGAGCTTTCACCGCTTTAAGAGCGATCAAAAAACCGTCACCATTACCCTTGATGAGACACGGGAAATCGGGAAATTCTATTACTACACGGGTCTGTGGATAGGCTCTTACACGCTGGAGTTTTCAGAAGACGGCCACCTGTGGATTGAGCCGCCCCCCTCCGAGGGTCAGCAGCGCGTGATGAACCAGCCCCACGGCGACTTGTTTAAATGGCGCGAGGCGTCTATCTCGGGGCTGCCCATTGCGGCGCGGTATATCCGCATCACCGCCTCCTCCGCGCCCCTGGAGCTGGGTGAAATCGCTGTTTTCACGGCGGACGGCGCCCTGCTATCGGCGGACAAGCTCTCCTGTCCGGAGGCTCCCGCCCTGCTGGACGAACAGTCCCTTGTGCCGGATGCGCCCACCTACCTCAACAGCATGTACTTTGATGAGATTTACCACGGCCGAACGGCGTATGAGTACCTAAACGGCATCAAACCTTATGAGTCGACGCATCCGCCCCTCGGCAAAGCCATCATCTCCGTGGGCATCGCCCTTTTCGGAATGACGCCCTTCGGCTGGCGCTTTATGGGAACACTTTTCGGTGTGCTCATGATTCCGATTCTGTATATCCTCATCAAGAATATGTTCGGCAAAACCCGCGTCGCCGTCTGCGCCACGCTCTTGTTTGCCTTCGACTTCATGCGCTTTACCCAGACCCGCATCGCCACCATTGACACTTACGGCGTCTTCTTCATCCTGCTGTCCTACCTGTTCATGTACCGCTACGCCACGCAGGATGAGGACGTGCCTTTCCGTAAAACCCTCCCGCCCCTTGCCCTGTCCGGCCTGTTTTTCGGCATCGGCTGCGCCAGCAAGTGGGTTGTGGTGTACGCCGGATTCGGCCTTCTCGCCCTGTACCTCATCACCCAAATCCGGCGCATCCTGTACTACCACAGAAACGAAATGCCGGGACTTGGGGGCTATATCGTAAAAACACTTGTTTTCTCCGTGATTTTCTATATCCTCGTACCCGCCGCCATTTACTGCCTCAGCTACATCCCTTATGCCTACGGGTACGGGTACAGGCTTGAGTTCGGCATGCTGCGGAACAAAAACTTCTACCGCATGATTTGGGACAATCAGACGTATATGTTCCGCTACCACTCCCGCCTCGTGGATACGCACCCCTACTCATCCAACTGGTATCAGTGGATTGTGGACGGCCGCCCGATTCTCTACTACAGCAGGCTTCTCAATGGCGGCACCGTGAAGTCGGCTTTCGCCGCCTTCGGCAACCCGGCCCTCTGGTGGGGCGGCTTTGCGGCCATCGTCGCCATGGCGGTGCACTTTATCCGCCGAAGGGACGGCAAGGCCCTGTTTATCCTGATTGGCTACCTCTCCCAGCTTTTGCCGTGGATTATCATCCCCCGCATTGTGTTCATCTACCACTACTTCCCCAGCACACTGTTTCTCACCCTTGCCATGGCGTATGTCTTTAACACCATCTTTGAACGCGGGTACGGCCGTTACCGCCGCGCCGTCTACGGTTACACCGCTGCAACGATACTCCTGTTTATCATGTTCTACCCCGTTTTAACAGGCGAGCCCGCCCCCGTGTTTTACACAACCTATTTCCTGCGCTGGTTCCCCGGCGCGTGGCCCTTTTAACGAAGTTTCTATCGGAGGTTATATCTTATGTTAGCAATCGGAAGCGATCACGGCGGCTTCGAGCTGAAGAAGGCGCTGCTTGACGTCCTGAATAAACAGGGCATCGAGGTCAAGGATTTCGGCACCTATTCCTGCGACAGCTGCGACTACCCCGCCATCGCCGGGGACGTCTGCCGCGCCATCCTCTCCGGCGAGTGCGACAGGGGCGTGCTGATTTGCGGAACGGGCATCGGCATGTCCATGGCGGCAAACCGTTTTAGCGGCATCCGGGCGGCTCTGTGCTCGGAACCCTACTCCGCGGAGATGACCCGCCGCCATAACGACGCCAACATCCTCGTTCTGGGCGCCCGCGTCATCGGCCCCGGCCTTGCGGAGAAGATTCTTGATATTTACCTCAATACGCCCTTTGACGGCGGGCGCCACGCGCGCCGTGTCACCATGCTGGAGCAGGTGACGGGCTCCGACGAAAATTCATGAAAAAGCGCGCCTATCCCCGGGTCTACCGAAGCTACAGGCCGCTGAAAATACTGCTTAAAATCCTGCTGTACCTTCTCGTGGTGCTTATCATCGGCACCGTTGTGCTCTTCTTCGCCCTCAGGCGCTATATTCGCTACACGCCGGACAACACCCTGTATCTCGAAATCCCGTGGCTGGGCTACAACGTGCCGGAAACGCCGGAAGGCGAAGCCGAGACGGAGAGCACCGCCGAGACGGAGGGAAACGTGAAACCGGAAGGCAGCGTGAAACCGGGGAACAACGCGGAGCAGAAGGATACCGCGGGTCCGGAGGGCGCAACGCACTCCCCCGCCCCCGAATCGGAGCAATGAGATGGGTGAGACACCGCACCTGTGCGTGTCTATATTATATATGTATAAACGTGGCGGCGAACGTCCGCTTTCCTCACACTTCGCTTCATTCAAAAACACCCCGCTCCACGCAAAACGCCCCGCCTCATTTAAATAATAGCACCCCGCTTCACGCGGGGTGTTTTCCTTTGCCGCTTTTTGCGGCGATTCCCACACAAATCCGCTCAGGGAAGATAAAGTCGTTCCCGCCATCTCCGCACCACTCGCTTCCAATTATCACGATTGCAGGACGCCAATTCGTCCCCCGCACCTGCTCCAATGGTTCGTTGAACGTCGGTTCCCATCTCCTCCCTGTACCGCCCGGGGGCTTGAGTGTCAATTCAGTCTTTCTCAGACGCCGTGCGACGGCCGGAAGTGATGGACGAAACC
>DUPW01000019.1 GCA_012838125.1 Papillibacter sp. | reverse complement strand
TTGAGCCGGCTGAGATGTTCGTCCACGTCGGCAATCAGGCCCTCTATCCCCTTTTTGAGGACGCGCTCAAAATCGGGGCAGCAGTGGGCAAAGTAATACCCGGCGTTGGGGTTGCCGCTGCTTTGCGCCCAGACGATGAACTCAAGCTCCTTGTACTCTTCGGGGACGTTGGTGTACCACACGTCCCGCAGGGAGCGCCCGTTCCAGTAATCGAGAATCTCATAAAACTCTTCTTTTTCCGCTTCGGTCAGGACACCTTCTTCGTTCGGGTCTTCCGGAGGCTTTGCAAAAAACAGCTTATACCATTCCCACGCGACCTCCGGCAGGATGGGGGCCGCCACGCGCTTGGAGGTGGGGTTTCCCACGATGAGCTCCCCGTCGTAGATGGCAAGTGTCATCTCCTCAAGGATTTTCTCAAGGGCCTTCGCCCGCCGGTACACGGGGGGCTGGCCTTCCGTCTCTTTATACGACTTTGTGTAGAGCCTTGCCCGCTCAAGGCAGAGCTTTGTCGTGATGCGGATATCGCTTTTTATGCGGTTTATCCGTTCTTCTACGGTCATACAATTACCTCCTTCCAGTTACGAATCGTCCGGAGGAAACTTCAGCGCCTCTAGGGGCGCGCTTCCCCGCAGTAGTTGATGCGCGACTGCTTATACAGTTCCTCCCTAAAGGCGGGGGTGAGCAGGGCCATCGCGTCAAAGTTAAGGTATGAGGGCTTGACGGGCTTGCAGTATAAGTCCGCGTACGCGCGGGCGATAGCCCGCTGCTCCTCCTCCGGCGTTGTGCGGGGATCGAATTTCTCCGGCAAGGTGCCGATGACGATCTTGTCGCCGTAAAGCTCGTAGATTGTCTTGATGTCGTTCATCGGCTGCGGCTGCCAGCAGTCCCAGCCGGCCTTAATCATGTTGGGGACCTGCTTGAGGATTTGGCCGCAGCTGTGCAGCTCAGCGGCCTTCCCCTTAGAGTGGATAAAGTCCGTCACCCGCTTCATGAACGGGACAATCATCTCCTCCACAAGGGCGGGCGAGAAGAACGTCTCCTTCTGGGAGCCCCAGTCGTCGTGGATGAGGAACCCGTCAATCTTGGGGAAGTATGTAATGAACTTGTCAAAGATGGCGATGTACAGGTCCGTCAGCTTGTCAAACAGCTCCATGACGGCCCCCTTCTGGTCCTCGTCCGCCATGGCATAAATGGCCCCTTCAAAGTCCATGAAGGAGATGAGGCGCTCAAACCAGCCGTTCATAAACCAGACGTTGACGAATTTATCGCAGTCCACAAACGCCGTATTGTCGCGGGCGGCGCCTTCCCAACCCCACTCGTCGATATTCGGCCAGGCAATCTTTTCCCGCCACTCATTAGCATCTTTCAGAAGGGGCGCGCCCGGACGCACCATGGAGCCGCCCACCTGCGGGACGTATTCCCACACGATGCCGAACATATCCGGGCCGCCTCCGGACTGCACCGGGTTAAAGGGCAGCGCGTCGATGGCAAACCCCCGGGCCACGTTGTCAGGCAGAAGGCGCGGGGCAAACAGGCGGGTTTCGATATTCGTAGGCTGCCAGACGGGCCTGCGGGCCAGCATGGCGGAGTAGGCCTCCTTCGGCGTCACGGGGAAATCATACAGCGGGATGGCGGGCGCCCCAGGATACATGGATACCTCCGAGACGACTTTAAGTTCGGATGGATTGAAAGCCGGAACAGTTTTCATACAGCACCAACTCCCTCTTAATAATTGTAATACGCAGGCTTAATATCGGCGTACTCCTCCACCAGCGCGTCCCAGTTTGCGGGCAGGTCAATCTTCGCGCAGGCCGGGCCGCCGTGTTCGCCGCCGCCGCCGAAGGTGATGCAGGTGGCGCCCTGAGTGCTTCCGGTTACGACGATGAACATGTGGTCCGTTGACCAGAACTTTCGGACGCTGCCGTTTTCCCTGTCAAACGGCAGGCGGACGCCCTTCGGCAGGTGGTTGCTTCCAATGAGCCACCGATAGGCGACTTTAGACGCAGGCTGCCGGCAGTACTCCTTGATGTACTCAAGCACTTCCTCCTGAGTGGTAAAGCCTTCCTTTGCCAGAACCTGCGCAAAACCGGGGGTGACGACGTAGCACGCGCCTTTGTCGTAGCCGGAATAGTCCACGCGGAACATGGTTTCAAAGGCCTCCTTGGGGTTTGCGCCGTGGCCTTCTGCCCGCTCCTCCGGCCAGAACATCGTCACGGCGGAGTCCTCCTCACTGATGCCCCAGCGGACGTGGAGCGGCTTCCACGGACTTAAATCGGCGTTCTCGGCGATGCAGACGCCCTGCCGCGATTCGTGGCCGGGCTCGCACAGGTCCTCGACGCCGAAGCGCACGCCGGAGATGTTCATGATGATGTATGAATACGCCCTTGCGATGGTGGCGGAGGCCTTCGAGTATGACGTCAGGGCGGAGGCCACGCCAATCTGCTTTGCCACCTTTCCACTCACAGTAATAAGCGGGAACCAGCTGGCCCGTGAACAGGTCCACCCCTCAAGGCGGATGCAGGGGTCAAGTGTGGCCTTCACCGCCGCGATGAGGACAGGCATGTACGTAGGCAGGCATCCGGCCATGACGGCGTTTACAGCGATTTTCTCCACCGTGGCCTTACCGTTCATGGGCGGAATGAGACCCACGACGTGGTCCCGGGGAAGGTCGGTGCCCCTCAGTATGTTTTCCACAGCTTCCTCCGTGGGGGCGATGATGGGCTGGCCTGTTGTCCAGCCGCGCCTGTAGAACAGCTCGCTGATTCCGTCAATGCTCTCCACCTCAAAGGACATCGCTTCATCATTGCTCCGGATGACCGGCGTCTTTTCCTCCTCGGTGAGGGGCCTTGTGAGCCCGTCGATAATTTGGTCTAAACAGGCGGCGAAGGCGGGGCGCATCATGCCGTTTATCACGCCGTCGTCAATGGCGGGAAACCAGCTCATATCCGGCAGCGTGGTGGTGACGAAGCGCAGGTGCGGACACTGGCGGACGGAGGCGCCCTTCTTCCCCGCCGCAAGAAGCTCCTCATGACACAGCATGACGACGGGCCTCCCCAGCCGCTCGATGTAGGCGCAATTGTACGCATGGAACATACAGCAGGAGCCCATGTCGCCGTAGGCGGCGATGACGCCATCCACATCCTTCAGCCACTCCTTCAGCTCGGCGTCAAACTCCGGGATGTTCACCGCCTCGGCGGTGTCCACCTTGAGCTGGATGCTCTTGAAACGGGCGGTGGGATAGCGTTCGTGCAAGAGATCTGCAATCACCTGCAGCATGATGGGGGAATGGCCCTTGAAGTGGGCGAACAGGCCGATGGTCTTCCCTTCAAGGGTGTCGAGTCGCGGATTGAGGGCGATGGCCCCGCTGTTGTCAACTTCAGCCCAAGGGCTATAAACCTTCACGATGTCTCCCTCCTCATATTTGAAGTATCGAAAACGGTTGGTATCTCTTATGCCGCTCCAGTCATGATTACCACGGCATGGGTTAGGTGCTGCTCACAATAAATCCCGATTTCTGGTCCTCGTAAGGATATAAACCGGCAGGCCGGCTGACCCTGTCGAGGGCGTTAACTTCTTCGGCGGTTAAATCCCAGCCGCTGGCGGTCAGATTGGCCTGAAGCTGCCCGGCGTTGCGCACACCGATGATGAGCGACGTGACGGCGGGCTTTTGCAGCAGGTAATTGAGCGCCACATCCGAAACGGAGACGCCCCGCCCTTCGGCTATCTTTTTCAGTTCGTCAATGATGTCGTAGAGGAAATCAAAATCAACGCCCCACGGGCCTGTCGCGTCCTTTGAAGGGAATCGGGTCCCCTTCGGCCACGGTTTGCCCCTGTCATACTTCCCGCTCAGAAAGCCTCCGTGGAGCGGGCTGTAGGCGAGGATTCCAATGCCCTGATCCACGCAGAGGGGCATCAGTTCGTTCTCCACGTCGCGCTGGACAAGGGAATACTTTGCCTCCAGCGTGGTAAACCGCGCCCAGTTATTGGCGTCGGAGACGCACAGCGCCTTCATCAGCTGCCATCCGGCAAAGTTTGAGCAGCCGACGCATCGGACCTTCCCCTGCCGGACAAGGTCGTCCAGCGCCTTGAGTGTCTCCTCCAGCGGCACGGTGGGGTCAAAAATGTGCAGTTCAAAGATGTCGATGTAGTCCGTGCCGAGCCGTTTAAGGCTCCCTTCACAGACCTCCATCACATGCTTGTATGTAAAGCCGCCTTTTGACGTTTCGCTCGGCCGTTTCGGCGCAACTTTCGTGACGATAACGGCGTCTTTCCTTCTGGCACCAAGGGCTTTGCCGAGGATTTCTTCGGCGAGGCCATCTGAATAGATTTCGGCCGAGTCGAAAAAGTTGATGCCTGAATCCAGCGCCAGCCCAACGATTCTGTCCGCCTCATCCTGCTGGATATCGCCGCTCATTTTATACATGCCCAGCCCGCCGAAAGAACCAGTGCCAAGGCAAATCTCGGAAACGGAAATGCCGGTCTTTCCGATCTGACGCATTCTCATACAGGTATTCACCCCTCAAATTGTCTGGATTAAAAGTCATGTTTAGCCGCCGATTTGCGTTTTTATCGCATATTTATCAAAAATCCCGATAATCTCCGAAAGCCGTTCATCCGTTAGCGGGGTGAGCGCGAGCGTATAGTCGAGGCCGATTTGCGCATACTTCGCTCTTCCGAACTCGTGGTAGTTCATCAGGTCCACCCGGTCTAAGTTTCTCAGCGTGGAGAGGAACTGCGCCGTCTCTTCTATATTCTCGTCCGAGTCTGTTTCCCCCGGTATCAGGGGCAGCCTGATAATAATGGGGATGCCCAGGGCGTCAAGCCGCTTTAAGTTTGATAGAATCAGCTCGTTGGATTGTCCGGTATTTTTGATATGGCCTTCGTTATCCATCCCTTTTATGTCATACAGCAGCAAATCTGCTTCGGCTAATACGTTGAACGCCTGTTCAGACACTGTAAATCCGCAGGTGTCCACAGCCGTATGAATAAAGTTCTCCTTGCACTTTCTGAGAAAAGCCTGCGCAAACTCCCATTGTACCGTCGCTTCTCCGCCGCCTATGGTGACGCCGCCGCCTGACGATTTGTAATAGCGCAAATCCCGGCGGACGATATCAAACAGCTCGTCGACGGTGTAGTACGTGCCAAACTGCTCCAAGGCGCCCTGCGGACAGGCGTCAACGCATTGTAAACAGTTCGTACAAAGGGCTCTGTCCACGACGACTTTTTTGCCGGTCTCTGTTTCAGCCGCCTTGAGAGCGCCCTCGGGGCATACGGGGATGCATTTCATGCAGCCGTTGCAGAGGTTCTCCGAATATTTCAGCTCCGGTTCGTATTTCTGCCCCTCCGGATTACAGCACCACCTGCACCGGAGCGGGCAGCCCTTGAGGAAAACTGTTGTCCGGATGCCGTAGCCGTCCACGAAGGAGCCGTGAACGATATTGAAGACGACACCTCTTAACTTGACAGTTTCTTGCTTCTTATTCATCATTCTTCTCCAAACAGCAGATAGATTGTGTTCGTTTTAAGAAGGCGGGGGCGCTTTTCGTATCAGTACCTCGGCGCACCCCAAAAAAAGCCCTCCGGCCGCATGATTTGGCCATTGTTACTAAATGTAGAAGCCGGCGCCGTCGTAGACATACATCTTGGCCGGCATGGGAAAGGGCGGTTCCTGCGGGGAAAGCGCGCCTGCGCGGAGTTTTTCCCCGGCAGCAATCAGTTTGTCAATCTGCTCCGGCGGCAGCGGGAGCGTCCCATGCGCCGGATAAATAACGTCAAAGGCATCCTTCA
>DUPW01000018.1 GCA_012838125.1 Papillibacter sp. | reverse complement strand
GACGTCCACCCAGCCGATAAAGCGGGAATGGGTTTTGAGCTCGTCAAGCGTCAGTTCAACTGCGCTGTTGCCGCTTCCCGCTGCGGGGTAGACTTTTTCAAAGCGTTTCAGCGATACGTCCAGATAGACCGTGACATCCGGTTTGACGACGAAGGGGCACACGCCTCCCGGCGCATGGCCGATGGCCTCTTCCACTTCGTCCGCCGGAATCATTTTCGCCTTTTCCTGAAACAGGTCCTTAAATTTCCTGTTGTCCACCTTGGCGTCCCCCGCCGCGACGATGATGACCGGGTTCCCATTTACCCTAAAAGACAGGGATTTTGCAATGAGGCGGGGCGCACACCCAATGGCGTTTGCCGCTTTTTCCACCGTTGCGCTGGATTCTTCCAGCTCGATGACCCGTTGCCCGAGGCCGGCGTTTTCAAAATATCTCTTTACATCTAAAAAAGCCATGTCTTCACCTTTTTTGCGCTTTATTTGTTTACCTCATTAGTATACACCACAAATCGGGAGAAGTAAAACCCGAACAAATCAGGGAAAGGCTCAGATTTGCCGCCTTTGCGGGTAAGGGGAGAGCCCGTGGAGGTTTTGAATAGGCACTTAAAATACGGCGCGCCGACGGGAGTTTTCCTGAATGGGCGCTATTCCCTCTGCCGGTAAGCAGGTTTCCGCCCTGAGGCGTCTTCGTAAAGGCAGGCATGGGCTCGATGCACGAGGTGCAAAAAAATGCCGAAGCCGAGGGCTGAAGCGCCGCTTAATATGGATCTCGTCTGACGCCGCGGTTTTCGAAGCCACCGAAAAATCCGCGGCAAAGAAAAAGGCTTCAAATCCCTTGATTTGAAGCCTTTTTGAGGAGTTTGCAATCGGAGAGCGGGTTTTACGGGGGGGCGCGCTCTCCGATTATATATTGAATAAAAATTCAGTATTAAATTGACGGGCACTTATGGCAAAGCAGGTCCGCCGTGCTGGCTTTCCGCCTCCAACTCGCGCAGGGACTTTAGGAGCTTCTGATACAAGATGAAAGAGAGAACCAGCGTGATGCCATCTGACAGCAGCTGCGTCCAAACCACGCCGTACAGCCCGAACAGCGCGTTCATTAGAAACAGGAGCGGGATATTAACAAGTCCCTGCCGGCAGGCGGAGAGAATGAGGGACTGCCGCCCTTTACCCATGGCCTGAAAGGTGAAGTTCATTTGGAAGTTGCTGATCATGAGCGGAGTGGCCAGACAGCAGATACGTAGGAAAGTGGTCCCCATGGTGAAAGTCTGCTCGTCCTTGATAAACAGGCGAACGGTGCCCTCAGCGAAGATTTGAAAGGCCACAATACAGAGCCCGGCGAAGGTCATGCCGATGATTCTCGCCCACTTTGCCGCCGAATGCATCCGCTCATAGTCTCCGGACGCATAGTTGTAAGCCACCAGAGGCATCATGCCCTGACACAGCCCCATGCCCACGTTCATCGGCAGCATGTCGATTTTTTTCACAATGCCTAGGGCCGCCACAGGGATATCGCCGTAACTGGAAACGAGATTGTTTACGGTGATGTTCGACAGGCAGGCGAGGATGGTGGCGACGGCGGAGGGGAAGCCCACAGAGAAGATTTCCCCGATGTACTTCATGCCGGGCAGAATCATACGGGGGGAGAGGGAAAGCACCGTCTTATTCCGCAGGCGGAGGATGGTGATGAGGAGATAAATCGTCGTGCAGACGCTGGCGAGGGCGGTGGCAATGGCCACGCCGGCCACTTCCTGTCCCGGCTCCAGCAGGACGAACATAAACAGCGGGTCAAAGACGATATTCAAAACACCGCCCATGCCCAGCCCGAAGCTGGCCTGCTTGGCGTAGCCCGTGCTGCGGAGCATGTGGGCCATTGTCATGCTGAGGGCGGAGGGGATACCGCCCACGACGACGACCCAGAACGTGTAGTCGGCGGCGTAACCGATTGTGTTGTCACTGGCCCCGATAAAACGCAGGAGCGGGTTCATAAATATGTAGACGCAGACGGAGTACAAAAGAGTGACGAGAATAGTCCCATAAAAGCTGAAGGCGCTCACTTTCCGGGCTTCAGGACCCTCCTGCCGGCCCAACAGGCGGGAAATCAGGCTGCCGCCGCCCATACCGAAGAGACTGGCCAGGGCGTTCATAAGGAAAAGCAATACAAAGGATACGGAGGTGGCCGCAACTTTATAGGGATCGTCTGTCTGCCCGATAAAGAAGGTATCCGCCAGATTGTAAATCATGCTAATCAGTGAGCTGATGATGGTGGGGATTGCAAGAGTGGCCAACGCTTTGGGCACAGGGGTGGATTCAAAAAGCTCTTTTTTCTCATTCACGGTTATCGCCCATCTCTTTCTGTCTGACTGAATTCATATTATCGAGCACCTTTTGGAGCAGGTGACTAAGCTGCACCTGTTCTTCGGCGGTCATTCCCCGCAGCATCTGCTGCTGTGTTTGAATTGCGGTTTCTCTCAGGGATTTTCGCAGTTGATGGCCCAGCGCCGTTGGAAAGATGACGCTTTTCCGGCTGTCGCTTTCGTGGACGGAGCGGGTGATAAAGCCCTTGCTCTCCAGCCGCTGGAGAATGCCCGCCACCGTGGACTGGGAAAGCACAAAATGCTCCATAATCTCGCCCGCGGTAATCTGCCGGTCCGCGTTCCTTAAGACAAAGCCGATGACGTCGCTTTGGCTGGACGTCAGCCCATAAGACTGCGTGATTCTATTGCGAAGCCAGGTCACGACATTTCCCAGCTTGACAACTTTGCCGGCAATGTGAAATTCGTTTTCCGGGCTCATCCAACAGACCTCCAGATAAATCGCATGCGATGTATCGCATGCGATTTATTATACCATATACTTACATTGCAGGCAATGGAAGAGATGACAAAGCGTTAATGGGGCGCCGGCGGGAGGAATGTATAATGGTCCCTTTCATTTGTATGTCCAGAGGAGAAAAGAGCCTGAAATAGAGGAAGTTGAAGCCTTTTCATAAGCGCCGCCGTTCAAGGGCTGTCGGTAACCGGAACGTGGGGCTTTACAGCATGGGGTTTGCCACGTCGTTCGGGTCAAAGCTTTCCTTTATTTTTCGCATCCAGATATGGCAGTTACTGTAGAGGGGGCCGAGTTCCTCCATCGTCGGGTTGAGGCAGCCGAGGTCCTCCGCGTGGAAATGGCGGCGCAGGTCCTCCTGGCGGGACCGTGCGCGAAATTCCCCGACACCCTTCATAGCGGCAGGATTTGTCCTGTCCCACATAAAGAGCAGCTCGATGTGGGCGAAGTGGCCGTATTCCATGGGGATGATTTGATAGTTTTCCGGCGCGTCGAAGATTTTTCCCGTCTCCGTAAACTCGTAAATGTACTCGCCGATGGACTGCCCCACGTCGCAAACGTGCTGGACGGAATCGGCGCCGAGTTTGAGGGGCATCCAGCCGCCCCCCAGCCGCAGGACGCTCTGAAGGCGGCTGACAACCATGAAGAAGTCCATGTGCTCCGACCACCAGTTTTCCAGCTCTTCCGGCAGCCGGACGCCTCCCGTTTCCCGCACGACGTCAAACAGGATTTTTTCTTCGTATTCCCGCTCCCGCAGCGATTGGGCAGCAATGTGCACCACAAGGGGCATGGACATCGCCTCTTTATATCCGCCCGTCCATTTTTTCCAGAAGTCATTTGCGGAATCGGTCATCAGGAGGGTGAGGGGCAGGTAGAAGTACTTCTGAACGGTGGAGCAGACCTCTGCCTCCCCGAGGGCGAGCATGGCGTCGCACACCTTCTGGATGTTGTCGTAGTTGAAGACGTAGACGCGGCTTAAGTCACTGTCAAAAATGACACGGTGATGGGGGCTGATGCCTTCGGTGCGATATTCCGCCGGCCCCTTGCAGGCTTCAAGGCCGATGGCCGCTTTCGTGATGATGCCAAGCTGGCCGTGGCTTCCGAAATAGCCCCTGACGATGCTCCGCAAGCCGGGGCCGGGTCCGTCCGGGCAGAACCAGCCGCAGCCGCTTGGCAGGGAGCCGGTACGGAGTATTTCGCCCTCCGGCGTGACCATCTCCACAGAGAGAAGATAGCGGTTTGCCCGGGATGTACCGTACTGGGTGTGGTGGTCTCCCGAGGTGCTGGTGAAGTTGGCGAGGACGGACCCGCCGGGGCCAACGGAGGCGGCGGTGTAGCTCAGGCCCCTCTTTCGCACCTCCGGATAGAGCTGAACGTGGCGGACGCCCGGCTCGATGACCGCGTAGCGGTCCTCCTCGTTAATCTCTAAAATCCGGTTCATGCGCTTTAAGTGTATAAGCACCGTCCCCTCCCGATTTGCGTAGGCGTCCGGAAGGACGCCGGAGACGAAGGGGATGAAGCTGATGCCGTATTTGTTGCAGACTTTTACGATGGCGGCGACTTCTTCCGTGCTTCCGGGGAGCAGGATGGCGTCCGGGCTGTGGTATTCAAAGGGAATCTCCGGCGTCTTGACGCGGTTGCCCGCCAGGATATGCTGTTTTGAGCTGATGTACCGCTCGCCGACAATCGCCGCCAGTTCCCGATACGCATCACATGATAGTGCCATGTCACGCCTCCTCCCTCAGTCTGTCCGCCAGCAAAACCGCAAGGTCCAGATAAGGCAACGGGTTTTCGCCCTCGCCCCCCAGTGCGTCCTGACAGAAGGGGCAGCAGGATACGACAGCTTCTGCGCCGGAGGCCTTCGCCTCGCGGCGCCGCTCGGCGGCCGTCCACGCGGCAAATTCCGCATCCACGTCCCTCGCATTAGCACCGCAGCAGAGCGCCTGCTCAAAATTGCGCGTCATTTCACACAAGGTGACACCCTCTAATGCACGGAGAACCGCACGGGGTTCCTCATAGACGCCGTGTTCTCCTCGGCGCCACTGTTTTTCCGGAACGTGAAGGCCGAAGGGCCTGATTTTCCCGTTCCATGGGACGTATTTTTCAGAGAGCCGCCCCAGCATACAGGGGTCGTGGTACGCAACGCGCAGGGGATTTTCGCCCTTTTTGAGGGGGAGAGAGCCCTTTGCTATGAGCTTTGCGGCCACCTGCGAAATGTGCCGAAATTCCAGCCCGCCTGTGTCGCTAAAGCGGGGGTACCCTCCGCAGAAGGCGCCGAAGCACTCGGCGCAGGCGGTGATAAGCGTCTTAATCCCGTGGCGGTGGAATGTGTCCACGTTGCGGGAGATGAGCTTTTCCGCCGCCTCACGCTGCCCCGAACGCCAGAGGGAGGCACCGCAGCACCACTCGTCTTCATACAGGAGCTTAAACTTCACGCCGCCGGCCCGGAGAATACGTATCGCCGCCAGCGGGATTTCGGGGTGGCGGTAGGCGCTGCAGCCTACGAAAAGGGCGGTGTCGGCCTCCGTGTCGTTCTTAAAATCCGGCGGCAGCCACGAAAAACGCTCTGCATGGGGCTCGCCGTAGATATTGTGGGTTTCTTCCACGTTTTCCGCCGTGCGCCGAAGGGGTTCGGGGAGGTATCCCGCCTTCGCGCAGTCTTCCCGCAGGGCATAAATCGTGTCCAGCACCTCCATGTCCCGCACGCTTTTGCAGTTTATATCGCAGGCGCCGCAGGCGGTACAGGTGTGAAGCAGGGTTTCAAGGCCGTCGCCGTAATCGAGTTTGCCGTCTAATCGCTCCTTTGCGATTTGGACAAGGCCCTGACCGGAATAGGCGTCAAACCCGTGGTACTCGTGCAGGGGGCAGATGCTTGCAAAGTCCCAGCCCTTCATCTTTGCCGGCAAAATCCATTTGCACTGCCCGCAGTGGTTGCAGGACTCCATGGTGTATCTAAAATCAGCCAGATTTGCCATAGCCGCCTCCCTTAAAAGCACAGTTTTCCCGGATTCAAGATGCCGTCCGGGTCGAATATCCGCTTGAGCTTCCTTATCGCCTCGGTGGAGACCGGGTCAGACTCAAATGCAATTTTGGAAAGCTTTCCGTAGGGCCTGTCAAAGTAGGCCCCCGCCTCGAAAAGCTGCCTTGAGACGTCCTCAAGGGCTTTCTCCACCTGTTCGGTCTCCGTTGGATCGCCGCTGAAAAAGACGCTGCATTCAATGCGGAAGGCCCTTCCCAGAACCTGCGGCTGCACCGTTATCCCGACCGCCCCGGGGCAGGAGAGGTTTTCAAGAAGTGTAATGAGACGCGGCGCTCTGCTGGGCGGGCACAGCATGTCAATCTCCCGCACGCCGCCCCGGCGCAGTTTCCAATACGTCTTTCTCCGGTCGCAATCGGTAATTTTAGTTTCCACCTTATCAGCCAGCCCGGGCAGGGCCGATACCTCCGGCACCGCCTCAAGCCCTGCTTCTGCGCAGACTTCCTTTAAGTAACCCTCGTAGATGCTAAGGCGCTCCTCGGGGTAACGCTCAAAACCGCAGATACGGCAGAGCATGACCCACGGCGCTAGCGTGGAGAGGAGTTTATCTTCCTCTGCGGCGTCTTCGGCAAAGGCGGCGGCAAAACTGACGCGGCTGAGTATGACGCATTCGTCAGGGATGCGCCGCCGCAAAAGGGTATTGGCAAGGCAGGTCAACTTCTCGGCGCTCGCCGCCTGCACGAAATACAGCTTTGAGAGAGAGGGCAGAACCTCCGTTTTTAACGTGGCCCATGTGACGAAGCCCATAGTGCCCTGAGCGCCCGTGAAAAAGCGGAGATAGTCGACACAGCCCGGGCCCCAGGGCAAGACCATGTCGGCGCGGGTTTCCTCCGGACTTCCGGGGCCGGCTGCCGAACCCGTCCGGAACACATCCCCCGTGCCGAATACGGCTTCAACCGTCAAAAGCGGGTCGGTGTAGTCGTATTGATATTTTGGAATCAGAACCGCCTCCCGCTCCAGCGCACTGGCGACCACTGATTTTCCGGCACGGGGCAGAAGGGGCATGTTGAGCCGCATTCCGGCATCCTTGAGAAGCGGAATCAGCTCGCCGAATGTCACGCCCGGCTCCACCCGCACATACCGGCTGCGCCGGTCAATCTTGATGATACGGTTCATGCATGAAAAATCCACGGTTTCCGCAATCGGGTTTTCCGATGCGCCGTGCAGGTGCGGGCCACGGGAACTGCGTGCCACGAGAGGCGTCTTTATCTTGCGGGCATTTTGAATAATGGCTTCAACCTGCCGCGTGTTTTCAGGGTAATGCATCGCGTCGTCCTCCTTTGCCGGGATGAATTGTGAATAAGCCCTCCATGGGGGTCATGAAGGGCTTATTCCTGTGGGGGATGTTAGGGGATTATGACATTCTGCTTGAGCAGCTCTTCGCGGAGTTTGGGGAACGGAACGTCCCGAACGCTGATGCCGTCCTGAACGGCGATGGCCGCCGCCGTGCCGGCCGCCTGACCAAAGCACATACAGTGGGGGATGAGGTTGAAGCAGGAGTTGGCCTCGTCGTCTGAGGAGAAGGCGCGGCAGGCCACCATGAGCCCTTCAATGTCCCGGGGGATGAGGGTGCGGTAGGGGACGTAGACCACGGGATGCTCCAGGGACTCCTTGCCCCGGTCGTTGTTGGGGAAGATGGCGATGGTATCTTCAAAGGGCGTATCCCGCTTAAGGTCCTCCTCTCTCAGGGAATACTCGCCGATAAGGCGGCGCCCGCCGGTGGTGCCCAGCTGCGGGCAGGTGGTGTGGATGTAGCTGCGTTCAAAGCCGGGGGCTTTATCCCGCAGAAGCTCCCACGTCTGAACGGCCTTTTCCCGGGCCGCCACGTCCATGCGGGTCATCTCATCCACGTCCGTCTGGCACTGGGTGATGAAGTGGGGATGCAGCCACGCGATGTGCTCCTGATTTTTCAGCATACCTCTGAAGAAGCCCATATACAGGCCCCTGTCGTGCAGCTCGTTTCTCAGGGCTGTGTAATCGTCCGGACGGGAGCTGACGAACTTATCGAAGGCGCGAAACTCCACACCGCCAATCCAGTATCCGAAGCACAGGTGCTTAATCCGCAGGTCCTGGCCGATATCGTCTTCGTATTGGGTGCCGGTCCACGTGAGAAGGTCACCGTCGCCGGTGCAGTCGATGATGACTTTGCCGAGCACCGCCTGCCGGCCGGATTTGCTCTCGAAGATGATGCCTTTGACTTTATTGCCCTCCATGATGGTGTTCGTCACCCATGAGTGGAGGTACAGCTTCACGCCCGCCTCGGTGACCATCCTGTTGATTTCGTTTTTCCCGATTTCCGGGTCAATGATGGCGGAATAGAGCAGGGCGTCTTTCCCGTCCTTGTTTTTCCGCACGAAGAAATGGTGGAAGCTGCTGTCCTTGTAATACTTCAGGACGGATTCATCCGTGGAGCCCCAATCCAGCTTGTCGGGGTGGAAGGCGGCGTCCTGCTTATCCAGCCTGTCGATGAATTCCTGACAAATCCCGCCGATATAGCGGGTGCCGCCGATGTCGCCGAGGTTCGGAATGATATTGACGAGGCCGCCGGTGCACATACCGCCCAGATGACCGTACCGCTCCAGAAGCACCGTCCTCGCCCCTGCCCGCGCGGCGCAGACAGCCGCGGCGAAACCGCCCGGGCCGCCGCCCACGACGATGACGTCCGCCTCGCTGACGACCTTCACTTCCCGCATGGGCTCCGTGACGGTCTGTGTGACCGGCTCAAACTGTTTGTCGCTTTCAGGGGCTTCGGGGATTATGTAGCGCGCCATGCCCACAGGGCCATGGTATCGAAGTCTTGATTCACTTTTCATATTCATGTCTCCTTAACTTGATCAATAGAATAAGCCGCCGCGATTTGCTTTCCGTGTCAGGAGGCGGGCAGAGGATTTTTTGCAACGTAGTCAGAAAGAAACGCCAAAAAGACCTCAAGGCTCGGATTGTTGTTTTGCTTATCCCAGATAAAGGAGAAAATCGTATTTCCAAGCTGCTTTAAGGGCACAAAGCGAAAGCCGGATTATCGGCGGCGATACACTGGTCGGAGGCGGCGATGATGCCCCGTTTTGCCGTCACCCATAAAAGGGATGTGTCCAAAACCGGCGCGTATAACACCTTGGGGTCATACCCTAAGGCGGCGTACTTTTTGATGAGCCTGTTTGCCAGTTTCGGCGCGATGTAGTCCGAGAGCAGAATAAACGTATCGTCCTTAAAATCCTCCAGCATGAGGTTTTCGGGCGAAGCGGAGGCCATGGGATGGTCGGCGGGGAGCAAGAACCCGTTTTTTCTCTCGGTGACGTTTATATAGCTTCGACGGGCGTCACTATACTCCTCCCAGCGCCAGAAAATGAGGTCCACGCTGTGTTCGTCAAGGCTTCTCGACGCGTTTGCCGAGTAGGCGGTGGAAAGGGAGATGAATATCTCCGGATGCTGTTTTTCAAGGCCAGAACAACGGGGGACAGAAGATTGGAATAAAGGGTGCCGGGGTGCGTGCAGATACTGACTTCCCCGATATAGCCGTTATGGGCGGCGTACATATTGGTCAGCACAGTCTGGTATAAGTCGGATACCTTTTCCATGCCGGATTTGAAGACCTCGCCGGCCTTTGTGAGGGCAACGGTCCGGGCGCCACGAATAAAGAGCTGAACCCCCAGCTCCTTTTCAAGGGCGAGAATCTGGCGGCTTATGGCGGATTGGTTTTTAAACAGCAAATCCGCAGCCTTTGAAAAGCTCTTCGTCTGGGCAACGGCGAAGAACGCCGTCATCTTCTGAGAGTCCATTTTCCCTCCGACTCATTAAATAGTACATCATTTTCTACTGGTGGGATTCCACAAAAGCACCATTTTTTGTTTATTATAACAGATAACTTCTGGAAAACAATAAGACCAAGAGCATAGCGTTATGCTAAAAACGCATAGGCTCATTTGCTTTCGTGGAATCTTAGAATAATAAAACCATATTAGAAAAAGCGTATGATGCGCTTTTTCTGACTCGATTTTTCCGGCATACCATGTCTCCCATGACAGAGAACCTCCTGCCGCATTTTCACGCGACAGGAGGTCCTTTTTTGCTGTGTCCGGTTTAGCGGAAGTGCGGGGCCAATCCATGCCGCCGCAAGGCGGCGGAGGAGAGGTCAGGCGCAACGAGTAAGCAGATAGTGGATTGCTCCATGAGGCGGAGGTTTGGTGCCTTATGGGTTAGCCGTAATAGCTCCCAAAAACGTCATAGTAGCTCTCCGGGCCTTTTATATACTCGAAAAATCCCACAAGGCCTATATAATCACCTTCCATGAAAAGGGTATTTTGGTTTATATCGCAAACGCCTGATTTTAAATCTGACAGATCCATGGGATTCACATGGATATACCGACCGCTTATACTCCAGGAGGAACCTGCAATTCCGCCGACATACACCTTATCATGACTGCTCTCTACATTGCATGTGACGTTTACGTATGTCCCAGGGCCGGGGCCGATGATTTCCACAGTACTGGTAGACCCGGCAATACCGCCCAGATACTGCATTTGGGATTCTGCTTTGAAGCTCGCATAGATGTTAACAGATTTCCCGAATTGGATTTTGGCACGCGTGTTATACCCCGCAATTCCTCCGGGAGTGGAGCCTTCTGCCTTTGTGATGAATTTCACATAGATTCCGGCATCATTCGAAAACGGATTTACGAACGCTGTTGTGTATTCAATTAAAGCCGGCGGGGGGAAGGAACCCAAAGTGCTGCCCGTGTTAGCGCCTACGACACCACCAGTAAACATGTTGCCCTCTCTTTCGAGGACCAGCGGGGAGCTGGCGCTGCGGCCAACGGAGCAGTTGATAATCTTGCCAGCCACGGAGCTGTCACCGCTATTATCAGCGACAACGCCGCCTAAGGTGCCCTGGGAATTATTCTGCACAATGCGGGAATCCGTATCATCGGCTGGCGCCACATGGCAGTTACGTATTGTGCCTTTGCTATTCGCAACGGTGACAGCACCAAATGAGCCGTTTACCCGGACGACGCCCTGGATAGTGATTTTCAGGTTTTCGATAGTCCCTGAGTTGGTTCTGAACAGCGGAGCGTTTTGATAGGCAGTATCGCTTCCGTTATAAGTAATTGTATGGTTGTTTCCGTCAAATACTCCCGTGAAAGGATTCTGCCCAGATCCAATACCTTCCCAATCTACAGGTAGCTGGAGATCGGTTTCCAGAATGGCGGTACGTTCGCCCCAGGTGCCACTGCTGACTTGGTCGCGAAGCTTAATAAGGTCGGCTACCGACCTAATCTTAAAATCGCTTACCTGCCAGTGGGCGGTGAAAACCAGGGGACCGGTGGTGCCCGATGTAATGGTGACGTCGAGTTTGGGCGTGCTGCCTGCGATACCCGTTCCCGTCCAGCCGAGAAAGTCGTAGCCGTCCTTTTCCGGAGCAGTCAGCACAAAGCTGCTCTCAATGGTGTAGTCTGACGGATTGCTGTTGGTCGCACCGTCCACATCATTGTAGGTAATCGTGTACGGAATCGCCGACCAGTTGGCAGTGAGGGAAAGGTGATTGGCGAAGCCGGAGATTGGGACAGTGACGTTTTTGGTGGGTGTGCTGCCTATGCCCGTTCCCGTCCAGCCAGTGAAGGTGTAGCCATTGCGGGCGGGCTCTTTCAGCGTCACCGGCTCGCTCTCAACAGTGTAGGAGCCCGAATTGCCTTCTGCCGCGCCGCCGCCGAGGGTGTAGGTAATGGTGT
>DUPW01000017.1 GCA_012838125.1 Papillibacter sp. | reverse complement strand
GAGGACACGCCCGCGGGCGGGATAGCCTTTCACTCAAGCCTTTCTCTCCTTTCCGCCGCCCCCTTTCAAGGGGAAAGCGGAATAGAGACATCAAAGGGAGAGAAAACTGTGTTTGTTCAAGTAAAGGGAGAGTTTGCCCGTGTGCTCACGGAATAAGCGCCCGGGCGGAGACACACCGGTAAATCCCGCCAATCGCGACGCAGCCGCAAGGAAAAAGATGCGGCTGCGCGTCCGCACGTCAAAGCAGGATTTAACCCGTGTGGCTCGATAATGTTTTTTGAGGAGGCAGTGAGACATGCCATTTGTAAGCAAACCGCGGACATTCAACGCATCCATTAACGAAACTGTATTAGGCGTCGGCGATAAGGCCGTCACCCTCGGCGGAATGAACACCCTTCCGCTCTACTTCTTTGACGCCCCCGCCAAGAATCCCCCCATCGTAGGTATCGAAATTACCGATGTGGACGGGGATTTCGCCGCGTTCCCGGAACTTGCTGCGTTCTACGAAGGCGCCGCCACCATCGCCGAGCGGGCGAAGAAGGCTGCCGCCGCTGAGGGCGCTAAGTTCCTCTGCCTGCGCTTTGAGGGCGCCGATCCGGCGGGCCTCGACCGCAGCGCCGCCGAGTGCGCCGCCATCGCGAAGGAAGTGGCCGAAGCCATCGACATTCCCCTCGTGATTTCCGGCAGCAAGAACGTGGAGAAGGACGCCGAAATTTTCGCCGCCTGCGCTGAAGCCACAAGCGGAAAGAACGTCCTGTTCCTCTCCGCCCGCGAAGAAAACTACAAGACCGTCGGTGCCGCCACGGCTCTGGCTTACGGCCAGAAAGTCGGCGCTGAAAGCTCCGTTGACATCAACCTTGCCAAGCAGCTTAACGTGGTGATGACGCAGCTGGGCATCGCCCCCGCCAACATCGTCATGAACCTCGGTTCCGCCGCCGCCGGTTACGGCTTTGAGTACGTGGCCTCCACCATGGACCGCGTGAAGGCGGCTGCTCTGGAGCAGAACGACAATATGCTGCAGATGCCCGTTATGACGCCGATTTCCTCCGAGACATGGTCGGTGAAGGAATCGATTATGGCCGAGCAGGACATGCCCGAGTGGGGCAGCCAGGAAGAGCGCGCCGTCGCTATGGAGACGGTCACCGCCTCCGCTGTTTTAGCGTCCGGCTCCGATGCCGTCATCCTGCGTCATCCGAAATCCGTCAAAACGATAGCGGCTATGATTGCCGCTCTCCTGTAAGCAAGGGAGGTCACGAAAATGGCACTTAAAGGACTCGATATTTTTAAGCTCACCCCGAAGACGAACTGTAAAGACTGCGGCAGCCCCACCTGTATGGCCTTCTCCATGAAGGTTGCTCAGGGCGCCCTGTCCATCGATAAATGCCCGCACATGTCCCCTGAGGCGCTGGCCACCCTGGCCGCCGCCACAGAGCCCCCCATGAAGACCATCTCCATCGGCGAGCACAAGCTGGGCGGCGAAACCGTTATGTTCCGCCACGAGAAGACATACGTAAACAAGAACATCTTCGCCATCGACCTGTGCGCCGGCATGGACGACGCCGCTGTGGACGCAAAGCTGGCCGAAGTGGACAAGGTGGACTACGAGCGCATCGGCGAGCGCATGCGCGTTGAGTGTGTGTACGTCAGCGTCGACGCCGAGCACGGCGCAGACCGCGGCGTGGCCGTCGTGAAGAAGGCCGCCGCCACAGGCCGTGACGTTATCCTCCGCTGCTGCGACGCCGCTGTCGCCGGCGAAATCCTCAAGGCCGCCGCTTCCGACGTGAAAGTTCTCGCCGGCGCAAACGGCGACAACTGGGAGGCCATGAACGCCCTTGCCACGGAGCATAAGCTCGTTCTGGGCGTCTGCTGCAAGGACCTCTCCGCCGCCCACGACACCATCGAAAAGCTCGAAGCGGCCGGCAACAAGAACCTCATCATCAATATCTGCGCCGATACCATTAAAGACGCCTTCTCCTTTGCCGTTCAGATCCGCCGCGCGGCTCTGAAGGACAGCGATCGCGCCTTCGGTTACCCGACGATTGTCAACTTAAGCCGTCTTGCTCCCGAAGACTACACCATGCAGGTGGCGCTTGCGTCGCTGTTTACCGTTCGTTACGGTTCCGTCGTCGTTATGGGCAGAATGACATACGCCGAGGCGCTGCCCCTCTTCGGCCTGCGCCAGAACATCTTCACCGACCCGCAGAAGCCCATGAAGGTGGAGCCGGGCATATACCCGCTCAACGGCGCCGACGAAAACGCCGTTCTGGCCGTCACCGTCGACTTCGCCCTGACGTACTTCGTCGTCACCGGTGAAATTGAGCGCTCCGGCGTTCCCACGAACCTGCTCATCACCGACGCCGGCGGATACTCCGTCCTGACGGCGTGGGCAGCCGGCAAGTTCTCGGCCAACACCATCGCCAAGTTCATCGAGGAAAACGACATTGCGTCGAAGATCAAGAGCCGTACGCTCATTCTTCCCGGTAAGGTTGCCGTTCTGAAGGGAGAACTGGAGGCTAAGCTGCCCGACTGGAAGATCGTAGTCGGTCCGAACGAGGCCATTCAGCTTGTCCGATTCCTGAAAGACTTCAAATAAGACTAGGAGGTTGTCTCATGGCCAAATTCATTACTATCGGCGAAAGAATCCACTGCATTTCTCCCGTCATCCGCGAGGCTATGGAGAAGAGAGACCCCGAGCCGATTCTCAAGCGCGCCAAAGAGCAGATTGACGCCGGCGCCACCTATCTCGATGTGAACATCGGCCCCGCCGAATCCGACGGCGAAGACCTGATGAAATGGGCGGTTAAGCTCCTGCAGGAGAACTTCGATAACGTTCCCCTCTGCCTTGACACCGCCAACAAGAAGGCCATTGAAGCGGGCATCTCCGTTTACAACCGCGCCAAGGGCAAGCCCATCGTCAACTCCGCCGACGCCGGCGACCGTATCGACAACATCGACCTGGCCGCCGCTAACGACGCCATCTGCCTTGCCCTGTGCTCCAAGGACGGCATCTCCAAGGATAACGACGAGCGCATGGCCTACTGTCAGGAAATGCTCGAGCGCGGCATGACCCTCGGCATGGACCCGGAGGACCTCTGGTTTGACCCGCTGTTCCTCGTTATCAAGGGCATGCAGGACAAACAGATGGAAGTCCTCGAGTTCGTCAAAATGTGCTCCGACATGGGCCTGAACACAACGGGCGGCCTGTCCAACATCTCCAACGGTATGCCGAAGCACATCCGTCCCATTATGGACTCCGCCATGGTGGCTATGGCCATGATGAACGGCCTGACCAGCGCCATCGTCAACCCCTGCGACCTCCGCCTTATGGAGACCATCAAATCCTGCGACATCATCCGGGGCGACACCCTCTACGCAGACAGCTACCTCGAAGTGTAAACCACAAAGACATAAAAAAGCCGGGCCTTTTGGCCCGGCTTTTTCTGCGCTCCGGTAAGAAACCGGGGCGTATTTTTGTCTAAATATACCTTTTAAATATATAGCGAATTGAATGACTCAGTACGCCTTTCCGCCTTCGATGACGTTGAGGAGTGCGTCGCCCCTTCTAAACCGGCGGATGTTCTCACAGAGGATGGCCGCTGATTTTTGGCAGGCGTCCTGCGTGATGGCGCTGTTGTGGGGTGTGACGAGCACGTTCGGCATGGTCCAGAGGGGGCTGTCCTTCGGCAGGGGCTCGGTGTGGAACACGTCGAGAATAGCCCCGGCGATGGTGCGCTCCTTAAGAGCCCGGATAAGGGCCGCCTCGTCCACCGTATCACCCCGGGAGACGTTTATAAAGACGGCGGAAGGCTTCATGCGGGAAAACGCCTCGCTGTCCATGAGATGATACGTCTCAGGCGTGAGGGGCGTGATGAGGACGACGAAATCCGCCTCCTCCAGCGTTTCATAAAGGGCTGTAATGGGGAGGACTTGGTCAAACCCCTCAAGCGGCTGGACGCTGCGCTTCAGGCCCACGACGCGCATTCCCAGCGCACCGGCCTTTTTGCCGATAACGGAGCCGATGCTGCCGGCGCCGATAATACAGAGGGTTTTGCCCTCTAGCCCCTCAATGCCGTAGACGTTCTGCCAGAGGGCTTTATCCTGATTGCGGATAAAGAGGGGAAGCCGGTAGCTGACACACAGCATCGCCCCGAGAACGTACTCAGCGATGGAGACGGCATGGGCGCCCCGGGTGTTGCAGAGGGGGATGCCGCGCCGGTGCAGTGTATCAACAGGAATCCTGTCCACCCCCGCGCTGGTGCTGAGGACGAGTTTGAGCCCTTTGGCGGCGTCAATCATCTCCTCGTCCAGAAGCGGGGAGGCGCCGCTTGTGATGACAATGTCGGCCTCCGTCAGCGCATCCATGGCCTCGGCGCGGCCACGGCATATTGTAATCGGTTCGGGACACATATCGGAGAGAAACCCTATTGTTGGGAGAGTGGTATCCACAAGAGAGTAAATCACGGCGTTCACCCTTTCAGAGGATTATGTGTTACGAAAACAATTAAAGAAGCGCCATCACGGCCATGGCCGACAAAACGGCGCCGCAGATTGCGTAAATCGGCTTCGGGCGGATAAGGCTAATCACCACCGCCACAGCGGCGCCTATAATGCCCGCCAGGGGCTGCTCAGGATCCACCTTGACCACGCCGGGGACGATGAGAGCCGTCATCGCCGTGTAGGGGATAAGGCGCAAAAAGCGCTCCACCCGGGGCGACATGGGCAGGCGGTCAATGAGGGCGGCGGGAAGAAGGCGCGGCAGGAGCGTCACCACAGCCATGCCGCAAATCACAAGATAGGGGTTCATACCGTCGCCTCCTCCTTTTCATCCATGATAAACACGCCCGCAAGGGCTCCCAGCAGCGTGGAGATAATAACGGCCCAGCTGCCGCTCATCACGGCGGACAACACGGTGTTCAAAACAGCCGTGAAGATAACAACGGCAAGCAGGCGCAGGCTTTTCCGCACGCCCGGCACAAGCAGGGCGATAAACAGCGCCGGCAGAGCGATGCCGAGACTGTCAGCCACAAGGGGCGGCAGAAGGGAAAACATAAAGCATCCGAGAACGGTGCCGAGGACCCAGGGGATATACGTGGCGGCGACGAGGCCCAGAAACGTGTAGGGGGAGCCGGGGAGGGCATCATCCGACGTAAACAGGGCGAAGGACTCGTCCGTCACGAAGGGGGAAAGGCCCATGCGGGCAAAAAGCGGTGCCTTTTCAAGCCGCTTCATCACGCAGGTGCTCATAATAAGATGGCGCAGGTTGAGAATAAGGGTGGCGAGGATAATGGCCGCCGCGCCGGCGCCGGCAGCGAGCATATTCACCGCCGCCATCTGGCTGGCTCCCGCAAAAACAATCAGGGACATGGTCACTGCTTGCCCCGGGGTGAGACCGCTGTGTATCGCCGAGACGGCGTAAGCAATGGCAATGGGGATAAAGCCGATGCACACGGGAAGCCCCGCCTTAACACCCGTTAGAAACTCTTTGCGATGCGTCATAGAATAAACCTCTGTCTCTCTATTGTAACAACGGCAAGGCGTTTTCACCAGAAAACGCACTTTCAGCTATTCTACCATAAATAGAATCCTGTGCAAAGTGAATAGATTTTAATTTTGAAAATGATAAAACAGACGAATCTTAAAGAAAATAAAAGCTAGATGAAGCCTGAAGGAAAGAATAGTCAGTAATGGTCAGATAACGGCTCCGAGGGCTCCAAACCAACTTTGACCAATTCTGACTATTAGCATACTATAGGGGGAGAATAGAAGGGAAGATAGACATTTTGGCTCCGGAAGGGAGGTTTATGCGTGGAATTTAAGGACTACTACAGCGTCTTAGGCGTGGAGAAAACGGCCACGGACGAGGAGATAAAAAAGAAGTACCGGAAGCTGGCGAAGGAGTATCACCCGGATGCCCACCCCGGCGACAAGGCCAGGGAGGAGAAGTTTAAGGAAATCAGCGAAGCCTACGAGGTGCTGGGGGATAAGGAAAAGCGCGCCAAGTATGACCAGATGTACGACAGCGTCAAAAGCGGGCGCTTTGGCGGCGGGTATAACTTCGACCCCTCCGCCTATACGGGATTTGCCTCTGGCCCGGGCGGGTTTACCTACACGTGGACGGGCGGCGACGCCGGCGATTTCAGCGATTTCTTCAACACGTTCTTCGGTGGACGCGGCGGTGGATTTAGCACCGGCTTTGAGGATGTCTTTGGCGGCGGAGCGGCCCGGCGTCGCGGTCAGGACATCGAGGCGAAAGTGCAAATCGGCGTCCTGCAGGCCTATCGCGGTGGCGAAAAGACCGTCACCCTCAAAACGCCGGGGGGTACGAAGACGGTGAAATACAAAATTCCCGCAGGGATTTTGCCCGGGGAGAAGATTAAGCTCTCCGGCCTCGGCGGCGCCGGCATTGGTGGGGGTAGCCCAGGGGACTTATATCTGGAGATGGACATCGTGCCGGAGGGAGGCTTTGCCCTTGTCGGCCCCGATTTAGAGAAAACGATTGACGTTTTCCCGTGGCAGGCGGCACTGGGGGACGAGATGCTGGTGACAACGCCGGCGGAGAAGCTGAACGTAAAAATCCCGCCCGGGATTCAGTCCGGAGGAAAGCTACGCATCGCCGCCCGGGGCTATCCCGGAAAAAGCGGAAAACGGGGGGCGCTGAGTCTCGTGGTGCGCATCATCAATCCCACGAACTTAAACGACGAAATGAAGGATTTGTTTAGAAAACTCTCAGAGGCCCATAAAGGGGCAAAGAACATAAGAGAAGGAGGGGACGCATTATGAGCATTGATAAATTCACACAGCGGGCGCAGGATGCCATCGCCGCAGCACAGGAGGCGGCCATCCGCCGAAGCCACCAGCAGATTGAAGGCGAGCACCTGCACTACGCCCTCGTGACGCAAAACGACGGGCTTATCCCGCGCCTGCTTGGCATTATGAACGTGGACACGGGCGCCCTGCAGCGGGATTTGGAGGCGGAGCTGGCGAAATTCCCCTCCGTCACAGGTGCGGCGGCGGACCTATACGCCACCCGGCGTTTTTCCGCCCTGCTCCTTTCTGCGGAGGATGCCACGAAACGCTTTGGGGACGCCTACGCCGGGGTGGAGCACCTGTACATCGCCCTCATCGAGGAGCGGGGGACGCCCTCCGCCCGGGTTATGAAGAAATACGGCATCACGATGGAGGCGTTTCTGGGGGCGCTGAACGACGTGCGGAAGAACCAGCGCGTCACCAGCCAGAACCCGGAGATGACGTATGACGCCCTGCGTAAATACGGGCGGGACCTCGTTTCCCTCGCCGCCGAGGGCAAGCTGGATCCCGTCATCGGGCGGGATCAGGAAATCCGCCGCATTATTACCATCCTCTGTCGTAAGACGAAGAACAACCCCGCCCTCATCGGCGAGCCGGGGGTGGGCAAAACGGCGGTGGTGGAGGGTCTCGCCCAGCGCATCTGGAAGGGGGACGTGCCGGAAACTCTGCGGGATAAGACGATTTTCGCTCTGGACATGGGCGCCCTCATCGCCGGCGCAAAGTATCGGGGCGAGTTTGAAGAGCGGCTCAAGGCCGTGCTGGACGAAATCGCCCAGTCGGAAGGGCGGGTGCTCCTGTTTATTGACGAGATGCATACCATCGTGGGCGCCGGCAAGGCGGAAGGGGCCATGGATGCAGGCAACCTCCTCAAGCCCCTGCTGGCCCGGGGTGAGCTGCACTGCATCGGTGCCACCACCCTGAGCGAATACCGCCAATACATCGAAAAGGACGCGGCGCTGGAGCGCCGGTTCCAGCCTGTGTTCGTCTCGGAGCCTACGGTGGAGGACACTATCTCCATCCTGCGGGGTCTGAAGGAGAAGTATGAGATTCACCACGGCGTGCGCATTACGGACGGCGCCATCGTCTCCTGCGCGGTGCTCTCAAACCGCTACATCACCGACCGGTTCCTTCCCGACAAGGCCATAGACCTCATGGACGAAGCCGCCGCCATCATCCGCACGGAGATCGACAGCATGCCCTCGGAATTAGACGAGAAAAGCCGCAAAATCATGCAACTGGAGATTGAGCGAGAGGCGCTGAAAAAAGAGACGGACCGCCACTCCCGAGAGCGGCTTGAAGCTCTGGAGCGGGAACTTGGCGAGCTCAAGGCGGAGTTTGACGCCATGAGCGCCAAGTGGCAGGAGGAAAAGCAGGAGATTTCCAAGGTCAGTAAAATCAAAGAGGAGATTGACCGGGTGAAAGCCACCATTGAAAATGCCGAGCGCAGCTATGATCTGGCCACCCTCTCGGAGATGAAATACGGCCGTCTGCCGGAACTGGAGCGAAAGCTGGAGGAAGCACGGCGCAAGACCTCGATGAGCGGCCGCCTCCTGCGGGAGGAAGTGACGGAGGCGGAAATTGCGGAAATCATCGCAAAATGGACAGGAATCCCCGTCACGAAGCTCATGGAGGGGGAGCGGGAGAAAATCCTGAATCTGCCGCAGACGCTCCACCGCCGCGTCATCGGACAGGACGAAGCGGTTAACGCCGTGTCCGAAGCGATTTTGCGGGCCCGCTCGGGTCTTTCCGACCCCAACCGCCCCACAGGCTCCTTCCTCTTCCTCGGCCCCACGGGCGTGGGCAAGACGGAGCTGGCGAAAGCCCTCGCCGAAGCGCTGTTTGACAGCGAACAGAACATCGTCCGCATCGACATGAGCGAGTATCAGGAGAAGCACACCGTCTCCCGCCTCATCGGCGCGCCGCCGGGCTACATTGGCTATGAGGAGGGCGGGCAGTTGACGGAAGCCGTCCGCAGAAGGCCCTACAGTATCGTGCTGTTTGACGAAATTGAAAAGGCCCACCCGGAGGTGTTCAACCTCCTGCTCCAAATTCTCGACGACGGCCGCCTGACGGACGGACAGGGGCGCACCGTGAACTTCAAAAACACCGTGGTGATTATGACGTCCAACATCGGCAGCGCCTACCTGACGGAGGGCGTCACCGCCGCGGGGGAGATTCGGGAGGATGCCAGAAACGCCGTCATGGCCCAGCTGCAGGGGATGTTCCGGCCGGAATTTCTCAACCGGCTGGACGAGACTGTCCTGTTCAAGCCCCTCACCATGCGGGAGATTACGCAGATTATCGACCTCATCCTCGACAAAACCCGGGCAAAGCTCGCCGAACAGGCGCTCAGGCTCGAGGTGAGCGAACTGGCGAAGGAATACTGCGCCCGGGCCAGCTACTCGCCGGTGTACGGCGCCCGGCCGGTGAGGCGTTACGTCCAGAAGAACATCGAAACGGCCATCGCCCGCACCATCATGCAGGGCGACATCCCCGAAGGGGCGACGATAACCGTGGACGCCGATGAAAACGGCCTCGTCTTCGGCGTAAAAGAATAAAGAAGCGGGCGGGGAAACCCCGCCCGTTTTGTCTCGCCTTGGAAGGGCGCAGCAGTTGCTATGCCGCCCGTTTTATGATAGAGTAGCCGTAGGATATATAACAGTTTTGGCGCCTTGGAAGGAGAGGAGCATTATGCCGCACGAACACACCCACGGCCATGCACACGACCACACGCACAGCCACGGGCATACCCATACCCACACCCAGACGAAAGCGGTGCTCAACCGGCTCTCCCGCGCCATCGGACACTTAGAATCCGTCAAGCGCATGGTGGAAAGCGGACGGGACTGCTCCGAGGTGCTGACACAGCTGGCCGCTGTACGCTCAGCCTTAGGCAGCACTGCGAAAATCATCCTAAAAGACCACATCGAACACTGCCTCGTGGACGCGGTGGAGACGAACGACCTCGGCGCTCTGGAAGAGCTCAACAGCGCCATCGAGCAGTTTTTATAGGACAAAAACGGCTGTGCCCCCGCACAACCGTTTTATATTTTAAAAGTATAATAAGGTTACGAGACGCCGGTTCGGAGGGCGCTGGCGAGACTGTCCACCGCGGAAAAGGGCGTAGCCCAGCTGGTGCAAAAGCGTACTGCGTGGGTCCCGTCCTGCATATCCTGCCATAGGGAGAAGTCGAAATCCTGCGAAAGGCGGGAGATGAGCTCGTTCGGCAGGATGGGAAACTGCTGATTCGTGGGGGAATCGCAGAGGAAACGAAGCCCCGCGTCCCGGCAGGCAAGGCGGATAACCTGCGCCATCTTGTTTGCCTGCTCGGCGATTTCAAAATACAGACCGTCTTCAAACAGGGCCAGAAACTGCAGGCCAATCAGCCGGCCCTTCGCCAGAAGGCCGCCTCGCTGCTTGACGATGCTGCGAAAATCCGCCTGCAGGGCGGGGGTCGGGATGACGAGAGCCTCCCCGAATAGGGCGCCCACTTTCGTGCCGCCGATGAGGAAAGCGTCCGTCAGCTGGGCTAAATCCGGCAAATCAAGGTCGTTATTCTCCGCCTGAAGGGCATATCCCAGCCGGGCCCCGTCCACATACAGGAAAAGGCCGTACTGGCGGCAGACGGCGCTGATTTGCTCCAGTTCCTTAAGAGAATAGACCGTTCCCAGCTCCGTGGGCTGGGAGATGTACACCAGCTTCGGCTGCACCGTGTGTTCCCGCACCGGGTCATTTAAATAGTCGAGCACAGCCTTCTGGATTTGCTCCGCCGTCAGTTTGCCGTCTTTCGACGGCAGCGCCATCACGCGGTGTCCCGTGGCTTCGATGGCGCCGGCCTCGTGGGTGTTGATGTGGCCGGTGTCCGCCGAGAGCACGCCCTGATGGGGGCGCAGACACGCGGAGGCCACGGCGAGGTTGGCCATCGTCCCCCCCGGCAGGAAGACGACGGCGGCACTGCGGCAGCGGCACCGCAGGCGGATGAGGTCTGCCGCGGCGCGGCAGTATCCGTCCTCCCCGTAGGGAGTTGTCTGTTCGGTATTTGTCTGAATGAGCTTCTCAAGAAGGCGCGGGTGCGCCCCTTCCAGATAATCACTGCTGAAACGATACAAACGGCGGCTCCTTTCGAAACTCTCTTATGACTTGACGGGCTCGTCTCCCTCCGCAGCGGAACCGGCGGGAACAACGGCGTCCGGCAGCATATCGATGAAATTCTTCACTTCCCGGCTGATTTTCCCCGTTCGCCAAGCGACACAGACGAAGGGCGCCGTCGGCAGGGAGACGGGGTGAAACACGAAGTCGCCTCCCACGGTAAGGGGCTCAAGGCAGGAAGTGATGGCAAAACCCTTCCCGAGGGATACGGCGTGCATCATCGAGATGAAATTCGGCAAAAACTCAACCGACTGGGGCAGAAACCCGTTTTTCCGACACCATGTCCGAAGGGCCTCGATGTCCGACTGCTCGTCGTTCATAGTGGGAACGGCAAAGCAGGTATGGCCCTCCAGCATGGAGAAATTAAAGGGCTTGTTTTGTG
The DNA here is from genome assembly GCA_012838125.1 of Papillibacter sp. Lineage (GTDB taxonomy): Bacteria > Bacillota > Clostridia > Oscillospirales > Oscillospiraceae > Sporobacter. Next base: position 10,247 of record DUPW01000017.1, on the reverse strand, counting down.
CAATTGGATGACTGGCTGACAGGGCGATGTACATTTTCAGAGAATTTATGCGCTTTACAGAGATATTTGGCATATCCCGGACACAAAAATCCTCCGTTACGACGATGTCGGCATTGCCGAATTCAAGGGCCTGACGCAGTTCCTTAATGTCACAGAGTACCTCGTGCACCTTGACATCCGGGTGTTTTTTGGTGTATTTTTCTACAGTGGCTCGAATCGGGTCAAAGTCTCTGGAGCAGAAATAGGTGCTGGAGTAGACGGCTCGAAGCACTTTAAGCGGCATGGCGGAATTGTGCTGCGCGATGCGGATGCATTGAACCATCGACTTATAGATTGGTTCGAGAACGGAGAAGAGATACTCTCCGTCACTCGTAAGAATCATACCCTGATTGCTGCGGATAAAGAGCTTCATTCCCACACCGTCTTCAAAACGCTTAAGAGTCTTGCTCAGAGCCGGCTGTGAAGTGTAGAGAATTTCTCCAGCTTTTGAGAGATTCAGGCTCTTCGCAACAGTCAGAAACGCCTCGATTTGCTGGAACGTAATATTGTACACTATGCTGAAACCTCCGATGTGGATGTTATGGAATGTATACAAAAAGTGAGCGGAAAACGGCGGGCTAGCTGGGTGGATAACTATGCCAAATATTATCTTGCCATTCCATTGAGGTTATTGTAACATATTTTTTTCGATTGTACAATTGCAAAATTATATATTATAAACAAAATAAGCTGGTTTTCAGAAAGGGGCGCGACTTTTCGAGATTCCCGTCGACTTTTCGCAAGAAATCTCGGGAAGGGAAGCCTCAAAAGATTTAGCACTCGTTGTTAAACCGGCTCATGCGTCCCTTTTGGGGGGCGTGTGGGGGTTGAAAAGCAAAAATCGGAGGGGATCAGATGGAACAATATTTGGAATTGAGCGGTATCAGCAAAGCTTTCCCCGGTGTTCAAGCGCTTAAAGACGTAGGCTTTAGAGCGACCGGCGGCAAAGTTTTGGCGCTGCTCGGCGAAAACGGCGCGGGTAAGAGTACGCTGCTTAAAATAATGAGCGGCGACTTAAAGCCCGACGAAGGAACAATCAATCTAAATGGCGAGGAAATGAGTTTCCGCTCGCCGCACCAGGCCCTGAAGGCTGGCATCAGCATCATCTATCAGGAACGCCAGCTGATGTCGGCCATGAGCGTCATGGAAAACATCTTTGCCGGTGACATCCCTGTCAAAAACGGCCTGGTGGACTACAAGACGCTGAAAAGCGAAACGAAGAAAATCATCGATGCCTTTGGTCTTCCCATCGACCCGGAGACGCCTGTCATGTTCCTGTCGATTGCCCACCAGCAGATGGTGGAAATCATGAAGGCTTACCGGAGAGACTCTCTTGTTATCGCGTTCGACGAGCCCACGGCTCCGCTGACGGATACGGAAATTGAGATTCTCTTCAAGCTCATCAGACAGCTCAAGGAACAGGGCAAGATTATCCTCTACGTTTCGCACCGTATGAAGGAAATCTTCGAAATCACAGACGAAATCGTCGTCTTGAAGGACGGTCGTTTCGTCACGCACATCAACACGGACGAAACCGACGAGCAGGAGCTCATCAAGTACATGGTCGGCCGCGACATCGGCGATACATACAACAGCCTCTCCCGCAACGACAAATACGGCGACGTGTTGCTTGAGGTCAACAACCTCACGACGTACGCCGTTAAGGACGTCAGCTTCAAGCTGCGCAAGGGCGAAGTCCTCGGCTTTGCCGGCCTTGTGGGCGCTGGACGTACGGAAGTTATGCGCGCAATCTTCGGCGCCGACCCGATTATCTCCGGCGAGATAATCATCGAGGGCGAAAAGGTGGATTTCAAGGCGCCGAAAGACGCTATCGACGCCGGTATCGCCCTGTGTCCAGAGGACCGTAAAGAGCAGGGCCTTGTGCTCTGGCGTTCCATTGAAGACAACATCGTCATGCCGTTCCTCGATAAGATCCGCAAATGGCCGTTCCTCGACTTTAAGAAGAGTGAAAAGGTCACAATTGACGCCATTAAGCAGTACAGCATCAAGACCCCCACGGTCGACAAGTTGGTTGTCGAGCTGTCCGGTGGTAACCAGCAGAAGGTCATTCTCGGCCGCTGGACATCCTCGCTCGTGAACACGAAGCTGCTTATTCTCGACGAACCGACTAAGGGTATCGACGTTGGTACGAAGGCCGAGATTTATCAGATGGTGTGCGACTTGGCAAAAGAAGGATTGGGTGTCATCTTCATTTCCTCTGAGCTGACGGAAGTCATCAACGTGGCAGACCGGACTATCGTCATGAAAGACGGCTCCATTACAGGTGAAGTTCTGCGTGAGGAAGCCACGGAAGAAGGCGTCCTTGCTCTCGCCATGGCATCCGAATAAGGGGGAGTATGTAAATGGAAAACTTCACAAGAGTATCGGCTTTTAAAAAGGCGATTCGCTCCAAAGCGTTTCCGCTTTTGATTCTGTTTATTATCATGATTGCTATGTTCGCGGTGCTGGCTCCGTTCAACGACGCGAACTTCCTGACCACACGCACCTTTATCAGCATTCTCCGCGACCTTTCCGTTCCGGGCTTCCTGGCCATCGGCGCAGGATGTCTGATGGTCTCCGGCGGCATCGACCTTTCCCAGTCCACCGTCGCCGCCATGACCGGCGTGACCGTGGCTGTCAGCGTCGGCTGGTGGGGCCTGCCCTGGTACGCGGCGATTCTCATCGCCATGGTCATTTCTCTGGCTGTGGGCATGATTAACGCCATCCTCGTTAACGAGCTGAACATGATGCCCTTTATCGCGACAATGGCTATGTCCACGGTGGTCCGCTCCATTATGATGCTCATCGCCACGGACCAGACCGGCCAAATGCAGGGCTCCATTAACTACAACGACCCGACCCTTGCGCTCATCGGAAACTATGAAATAGGCGGCATGGTGCCGGCGACGATTATCGTCATGCTGGTGGCCTTCATCTTCTACGGGCTTCTCCTGTCGAAGACGAAGTTCGGCCGCTCCCTCTACCTCATCGGCGGCAACCCGATTGCGGCGAAGCTGGCCGGTATCAACTCCAAGAAAACATCCTACATTCTGTTCATGAACTGCTCTCTTATGGGCGGTCTCTCCGGACTTATCTATACCTCCCGCGTTAAGCAGGGCAGCCTTTCCGCCCTCGCCACCGACCAGTTTACAGGTCTTACGGCGGCTATCCTCGGCGGTATTTCCTTCGGCGGCGGCTCCGGCGGTATGGGCGGCGCGTTCATCGGCTTGCTCGTCATTAAGACCTTTAACAAGGGCATGACGATTATCGGTGCAAGCTCTTACGTGACAAACGTCCTCTCCGGTGCTCTGCTCCTCGCGGCGCTCTCGTTCGACTACTACAGCCAGAGAAGACAGCGCAAACGCGTTGGCGCTTAATCTGGCGGATAAGAAAGGGGAGTAGATTCAATGTCTAAATTCAGAAAGTTTATGCAATCGAAGTCGTTCCTTCTGATTGTACTTACACTCATTGTTTTTGCGGTTGTCTATATCTTTGAGCCCGGCGCGTACAACACAGGTAACGCAGCCCAGCTTATGGCAACCCTCAGTTACACAGCCGTCATGCTCTGTGGTATCGCCATGCTCCTTATGAGCGGCGGTTTCGACTTCTCTACGAGTGCTCAGGCATCTGTTGCCATGTTAGTATTTGCCGATCTTGTTCGCAGATTCCCGTCTGTCCCGTGGCCGATTTTTGTACTGTGTGCGCTTGTTTTCGGTGTTATCTCCGGAAGCATCAACGCGTTCTTTGCAAACGGTCTCGGCCTGATGCCCTTTATCTGCACAATCGGTATGTCGTCCGTGTGGACGGGTCTCGCGGCTCTCTACACGCGCGGTAGCACCATTCCGATCCGCAACGCCACATTTAACAGCATTGCTGCCAAGTACGTTTTCGGCACGCCGATTCCGTGGACCTTCGTGTTCGCTCTCGTGCTGGCCTTCGTCTACAGCACCGTTGTTAAGTATACGCGTTTCGGCCGGAGCATTCTGATGTCCGGCGGTAACCCCACAGCGGCGAGACTTGCCGGTCTGAACCCGAAGAGAATCCAGGCCACCCTGTTTATTAACAACGGTGTTCTGGCGGCTCTCGCCGGACTGATTTGGGCCTCCCAGCAGAAGATGGGCAGCCCCACCGGTCTGACGACGGCGGCTCCGGATATGTCCTGTCTCACCGCGTCCATCCTCGGCGGCGTCTCCTTCATGGGCGGCTCCGGCGCCCTGGGCGGAGCCTTTATCGGTATCATCCTGATTCAGGTTCTCGCCTACGGTCTGCAGGTTCTTGGTCTGCCGACATGGGTTATCACGCTGATCAACGGTTCTCTGCTTGTTATCGCCATCTCCATCGATACGTTTAACATGAAGAGAAGAATGAAGAAGCTCGGCCTGAAGACAGGCAGCACGGGCCGTGGCATGGGCATGCCTGGCATGAGATAAGCAAAATCTGCTTATCATAATATAGAAACAACAATGTGCTCCACTGCCGTTTGGGATAAAGGGCTGCGGCATAAGAGCGCGAGATTTTGGAGGATAGTAAATGAAAAAGCTCCTGGCAATTCTCTTGGCGTTACTCATGGCATTAACGCTGTTTGCCTGCGGTGGCAAAAACGACCCGGGCAAAACACCCTCGCCTGCACCGTCTGGCGGTAACGGCGGTTCCGAAAATGAGTGGCCTGCTGTTGCTGGCTTCTTCGATCCGGAATACGACTACACCCAGCACAAGAAGTACAAAGTCTCGTACATGGTTACGTCCACGAACTTCCTCTATGACGAGTTCGACAAAGCCTTTGCTGACTGGGCGAAACGCATGAACATCAACTACACCGGCATGTGGGCTCCCGCCGGCGGCAGCGCTGACGAGTACCTCTCTGCCATCGCCACGTTCGCTGATCAGGGTTACGACGGCCTGCTTCTCGACGGTGACAGCAACCTCTATGCCCGCGCCGTTGAAGTGTGCAACGATGTCGGTATCACCTGGATCTCCTGCATGTCCCAGGCCAGAGACTACGCCTCGCCCTATATGATGGGTGACGCGTATATCCCCGGCCAGCTCTTTGGCCCCAACGTTGGCTTTAACAACACGCAGTTCGGCATCGACATGATCGACAAGCTGGAAGAGTGGAGACTGGAAAACTATCCGGATGTTCCGATTGAGAAGGTTGGCGTTATCTCCATCACCTACTCCGTCGCCGTCCAGCTGTTTGAGCGTGCCACCGGCGCTGAGATGCGTTGGGCTGAGCTCCATCCGGAACTCGGCGCTTATGATCCCGACCCGACCAAGAACCCCACGAACTTCTATATTGCCGACACGATCTCCGGCTCGATGGACCAGGTCACGGCGCAGAACCTTGTGACCCAGATTATGTCCAACCCGAAGGGCGTCGAAGTCTGGCTCATCTCCGCCGCCTTTGACGATTTCGCCATGGGTGCTGCCAACGCGGCTGAGAACCTCGGCCTGACGGATAAGACCTGCGCGGTCTGCATCGGTGGCTCCAACCTCGCTCTCCAGTGGGATAGCGGCGTTGAAAACGCGTGGCGTTATGCCCAGTTCACCGCTCAGTCCATCTATGCTGAGCCGATTATCTGCGGCCTGTGGGCTCTGATGTCCGGCCAGGCTACGCCCGACACCCTCTGGCCCGAGTGGGTCGTCTCCTACGACAAGGGTGACGTGTTCAAGCTCAGCGAAGATAAGGATCCCGTGTTCGGCGTGCCTTATGTTGAAGTCGACGAAGACGGTAAAGCCATCGTCATCGAGGAGCACAACTACGCTTCGCTCCTCCTGCCGACGCAGTGGCTTGACAAGGAGACCTATCAGACCTACCTTGAGTGGACAGACCTGTTCGCTTATGGCGCGGATGTTGAAGGTCACTACAAGTACGATCCCGTCACGGATCTGAGCATGTTCTCGGCCCGTGCAGAGGTGCCCGAGTCCTACAACGTCTACCCCACGCTGGCTAGATAAGCATTTTTAAGCGGGGTGTCACAACCCCGGTCTGAAACAAAAAAGAAGCGGTACCGCTTGCGGTGCCGCTTCTTTTTCTGTTCAGAGAAAAACTAAAATGAGAAGCCGATGGGCAGAAGAACGCACTCATGCCATTACGGATTGAGGGCACTCTGCATGCGCTTTTATAAACAAGAACCCTCCCCCTAAACTCAGCTCCTTGCCCTAAGCACCGCACCATGCTCCGCAATCCACCGCGAGACAATATCGGCTTCTCCATTTGCGCCGGTGGTGGCAAAATGCGCCCTGGGCGCCTAGGGCGCCGTTTATGCGCCTTAGGCAATGCCTGCCCCACGGTGCCCCTTTTGTCGAATAAAGCGATACCGGATTGCCCAGCCCCTTCTGACGGCTGAAAGCCGTGCAGCCTCCCTGCTAAAAGACGAAGGCAGCGCGATTTCGCGCTGCCTTCTTGCTTAGGTGCAGGTTATTTGAAAAACTCCTTGGAGGCGTTGTCGATTTCCTCCATAACGGCATCGTACACGCCGGGGTAGATGCTCGCCGGGTCACCCATGCAGGTGCAGGGGATATAGAACTTCGTTCCGTACTCGCGGCAGGCTCTGAAGACTTCCTCGCGGACGGCCTCCTGCGTCCAGTCGGCGCGGTCCACCTTGCCGTTGTCAATGCCGCCCATGATGGTGAGCTTATCGCCGTATTCCTTAATGATTTTCGGGATGTTGTTGGTGGAGAGGGCGCCCTGCCACACGTCCATACCCATTTCAATCATAAAGGGGACGAGGTTTTCACCGTAGGAGTCGGAGTGGTGGACGATGATTTCCACACCGTGGTCTTTGTAATAGCCGTAGATGCGCTTGTAGGCGGGGAGAATAAACTCCTCAAACATCGCCGGCGACACGAAGGAGGAAATCTGGCTGCCCCAGTCGTCGTGGTGGAAGAGAGCGTCGGGCTTCATGTATTTGCAGACCTGCTCGGCAAGGGCCACTTCATAGTCGGCAATCATGTTGATGATTTCGTGCATCTCGTCCGGGTTGGTGTAGAAAGAGGTGAGGCAGTTTGTGATTTCGAGAAGGTAGTGGGACTGCTCGAAGACGCCAGGGGCGATAAACGCCGTGACGAAATACTCGTTGCGGTCAATCTGCTCCACGGCTTTAATGGTCTCTGCCCAATCCTCCTCAGGGAGAACGGCATCGGGCACCTTGACGTAGTCGCGCCAGTTTTCAATGTCCTTAATTACGATGTGCTCGGCATCGTGCACAGGGAAGGGGCCGGGTGCGTTATCCGGCCAGGAGAGGGTGACGCCCCAGCTGTTTACCACGTTGGGGCCGCCCTTTACGGGACGGGCGTCCTTCATTTTCTGCGGAGGCAGGACGAGTGCAAGGGCCTCATATCCTTTCACGTAACGGTCGGGGTTGCCGCCGCGGATTGTCTCGAGCATGTTTTGTCTTTTCGTAAGCATGTAGGTTAACCTCCAATTTCCGTAGCTGCTCAAATGTGAGCTTGACATATTAAAATTACCATATATTCTTTCAAAAAGAAACATGTATTATCAACAAACGCCGGAAAATCAGGTATTATCGGGATACGGATGCGCCGTAACCGAAAATTGACAGAGCAGTCTGACTATGGTATATTCGACAAGTATTTGTGTGAAAAAATAGACAAGCGAAACACATCGTGGATAGGGGAATCGCTGTGAAGGAAAAGTCAATTTTCAGGGAATATTTGCATTACATCACGATGAATATGCTCGGCATGATTGGCCTGTCCTGCTATATTTTTGCGGACACATTCTTTATCGCCAACCGCTTCGGGCCGGATGGCATTTCCGCCATTAATCTTGCCATGCCGATTTTTGGCTTCATTCTTGCAGCGGGTCTTATGATTGGCCACGGCGGCGGGACGCGCTATTCCATCCACAGAGGGCGCGGCGAACCGGAAAACGCCAACGATGCCTTTATGCACTCGCTGTATATCTGGGCCATTTTATCTGCCCTTTTCTTTGTATGCGGCATCTTCTTCTCCGAGCAAATCGCGCGCCTTATGGGGGCGGACGAATCGGTTATCGGCATGAGCCGCATGTACCTGAGAATGATGCTTCTGTTTGCGCCCATCTTTTTGCTCAACCACACCATGCAGAGCTTTATTCGGAATGACGGCGCGCCCCAGCTTTCGATGTTTGCCATGATTTTCGGAAACATCATGAACATTATTCTCGACTATGTGTTCATCTATCCCCTCAACATGGGTATTTTCGGCGCAGCTTTGGCGACGGTTCTCTCCCCGATTTGGAGCCTTGCCATTTTGTCCACATTCTTTTTCCGGAAGAAAAACAACTTCCGCCTGAAAAAGACCGCGCTGAGGATTCAGCAAATCGGCAGGGTATTAACGAGCGGTGTTCCCACCCTCATCACCGAAGTGTGTTCCAGCATCGTCATCATCGTGTACAACACCGTCACATACCGCCTGATGGGGAACCTGGGCATCGCGTCGTACGGCATCGTCGCCAATACGGCCATTATCATCCTTGCGATATTCTCCGGCATCGCGCAGGGCACGCAGCCGCTTTTAAGCCGCTATTACGGCGCAGGGGAACTGAAAAAGGTCCGCACCATTTTCCGCTACGGGATTATCACCATCTTATCCCTCGCTGTGGTGCTCTACGCTGTCATCCTCATCGGCGCAGACCAGATAACGGCGCTGTTCAACAGCGAAAAGGACCCGGTTATGCAGCAGGTTGCATCTACAGGTGCCCGCTTGTACTTCGCCGCCGTCCTCTTTGCCGGCGCGAACCTGCTTTTCTCCGTCTTCTTTACCTCAACGGAATACCCGCGCCCGGCGTTTGTCATTTCCATCATGCGCGGCATAGCCGTCATTGCGCCCCTGATTTACCTGTTCTCCACCCTCTTTGAGATGACGGGCGTTTTCATGGCCTTCCCCGCCACGGAGCTGATAACGGCTCTCGCCGGGTTCGTGTTCTACCGCTTACGTAGAAAACAGCTCATAAGCCAGCTGCCCGACACCCTTCCCGCTTAATAAAAACCCCGTGCCACAAGGCACGGGGTTTCTGCTTCTTATTCAGCCCCGGAGGCAGAGGTGCAACTTTGGCGGCGCGGCTACTGCCGCTTGTTTTGCTCGTTGTACCAGATAAGGGCTTTTTCGATGTGCCGGTCCCAGAAGACCCAGTCGTGGCTGCCCTCGTCTTCTATGTAGACGTGGTTGTAGCCGGCTTTCTCCAGCCATCCGTGGAACTGCCTGTTAAAGTCTAAGAGGGGATCCTCCGTTCCGATGGCAACATAGAGATTCGGGCGGGGCAGGTTCTCGCTCACGATGCGATTTATCAGAGCCTCCGGGTCCATGTCGCTGCCCTTAATTTTCTCCCGCGGGCCGAAGGTGTGAATATAGTACTCGGGTGAAATCATGTCGTATTCTTCCTTACGGCCCTCCGCCACGCGATCTGTTATCAGGGCCGAGGAGAGGGCGATGACAGTGCCGAAGACATCGCTGCGGAGCAGGCCGTTTCGGATGGCGCCGTAGCCGCCCATGGACAGGCCGCCGATGAGCGTATCCTCCCGCCGGTGGGAAAGGGGGAAGATGCGGCGCGTAAAATCGATGAGTTCATCGCAAACCAGACGGGTGTAGTGTGCGTCCCGCATCCTGTCGTCGAGATAGAAACTGTTTTCGCCAGAGGGGCACACAACGGCAACGTTATACAACATGGAAAACAGCTCAATCCGCGTGTAACGCAGCCAGTCGGCATTCGTCCCCGAATAGCCGTGCAGGAGATAGATGGTGGGGAAAGGTTTGCTCAGGTCCCTCGGCACCGCCTTTCTGGGCATGGGAATAAAATCGGGCATGCCAACGGGGAGAATGACCGTCAGATCCGTGTTGCGCGTCAATGCGTGGGAATAGTAGGAGACATTGAGTAACGCCATAGTATCATGCAACCTTTCTGTCAATATAGGCCGATTCTTACATATTAAGCAAACTCTTACACAATGTCAATTTGTGGAACGTAGGAAAAGCCGGCACAGTCTTTCGACTGCGGGAAGAATTAAAGGTGCAGACTGCGGCTAAAGTCCCATCGGGCGTGCCGCGAAAAAGCAAGCCGCCTCGGATGAGCCGACAGCTCAATCCGGGGCGGCATCGTGCTTAAGATAATGCTATTTGCTCAGCTCGTTGTACCAGATTAGGGCTTTTTCAATGTGTCTATCCCAGAAACTCCACTCGTGCATACCCGGTTCTTCTATGTAAACGTG
>DUPW01000016.1 GCA_012838125.1 Papillibacter sp. | reverse complement strand
GTGCGGCACGCACCGGGCGGCGTTTATGCTGGGGGACATTTACGCCCGGCTGGAGGACTGGGGGCGGGCGCTGGAGTGTTATAGCAAGACGCTGCAATTTAACCCCGCCATGACGGGGGCGCTGTTTCCCGCCTGCCATGCACTGAATAAACTCCACGATGACAAGGAGCGGGTGCGGGAGGAGCTGTTTAAGTTCTTCGCCGACCCGAAGTACCCGCCGAACATCCTCGCCGCGGCGGAGATTCTCATTACGGAAGAGCTTTATACTGAGGCGCTTAAGGCCCTCGAGATGCTCCCGCCGGTCCACGAGCACAAAGCCAAGGAAATGCTCCTGATAGCCCGGGCCGAGGTGTATCTGGGGGAGCGGGAGCGGGCTGAAGGGGCCATCTATGAGGCGCTGCAGCTGGATGAGAAGGACGCCCTTGCCCTCTCGGCGCACCTTTTGCTCGCCTTGGCGCTGCGGGACGGGGACGAAAAGGCCGCGGAAAAGGCGCTGGAGCTGACGGGCGCCCTCAACGCACCGGATAAGGAAAATGCCTACAGGCTCCTTGCGGATATTGCACTGGAGCGGGACATACAGCCCCAGGAGTTTGAAAAGGGCGGGCAGGGAGAGATGGAGGCGCTATTGGAGGTATACGATACCCTTTTGCGTATGCGGCGATTTGAGCTGTTTGAACAGCTCCTGCGGGCGATGAATTTCATCGACCGGCCGGAGCTGCTGCTTCGTCTGGGGCACCTTTTCTACGCCCGGGGGTTTACGGACCTAGCCGTCTCCTACGTCCTGCGCTCCATAAAGGAGCTTGACGTGATTGACGAGCAGGGGGCGCTGATTTTAAGCCGACACGTCACGGGAACCCTCGTGGGCGCCGCAGTATAAAGGCGCCCGGAGCGGGTGGGGTTTTAAGAAATCAAAAAGTATGATACAATCAAAATAGTGTAAAAAAACGACATACACGGCTCAAATCGGTCCTGTATGGAGGATGTCGCTTATGAATTTCTCTCAAATCCGGTGCTTTCTGGCGGCGGCGGAGTATCTCAGCTTTACCCGCGCGGCCGACAGTCTCTATCTCTCTCAGCCTGTGCTCAGCCGGCAGATTGCCGCCATGGAGCAGGAGCTTGGAATTGAGCTGTTTGTGCGGGAGAAGAAGTCCGTGCGCCTGACGCAGGCGGGGCAAATCATGGAGGAGGGGCTCACGCGCCTTTCCCGGGAGTACGGGACCGTTCTGGAGCGGGCCATGGCCGCCCATCTGGGTTTTGCGGGGAACCTCAACATCGGTATCGTGGAGGGGCAGAACATCAGCCCGCCCCTGTCCGACGCCCTGCGGGCGTTTCATCGGAAGTTTCCGGACATCCGCTTAAACCCGTCCCGCCACACCATGAACAACCTGCGCAGCGCCCTCATCAACAGGCAGATTGACGCCGGGTTTACGGCGAAATTCGTGGTGGATGAAGCGAAGCAGCTGGAGTACCGGGAGGTGGGCACCGTGAAAACCATGCTCTGCGTCCCGAAATCCCACCCGATGGCGGGGAAGGAAAACCTCACCCTCGCCGACTTCAAAAACGACAGGTTCCTCACCCTGCCGGAGGAGGAGTCCCGCCACGTAGCCCGCATCGCCGAAGGGATGAAGGCCCAGAATATCCGCACGCTGCTGGCCCCCGACATCGGCACCCTCGCCCTCTGGCTTGAAGCGGGGTACGGCATCGCCACCATGAGCGAAAACCACGCCCTGCGGCACCACCCCGATTTCCTGTTCCTCTCCCTGCCGGAACTGGGGGATGTGGTGGAAGTCATCGCCTGGCGGCGGGGGCACACAAACCCCATGCTGGCGTCCTTTATTGACGAATTTCCGGACCTTAAGCCCCAGGATAATGCACGAAACTTATAAACTCATGCCAAAAAGGTTCTTTACGCCCCCCTCTTTATCGTTTAAGATGAAAGTAAAGATAAAGCCCGAAAGGGCCGGATTTTAAGGTGGAAAGACATGGAAGAAAAAGTTCTCACTGGCAAATTTTACGATATACAAGGCTTCTCTGTACACGACGGGCCGGGCATCCGTCTCACGCTGTTCATGAAGGGCTGCCCCCTGCGCTGCCCCTGGTGCCACAGCCCGGAATCTCAGGCGTTTCCCACGGAACTTAACTGGATGGCCATCAAGTGCGTGGGCATTGAAAAGTGCGGCAAGTGCCTTGACGTCTGCCCCCACGGGGCCATTTCCGTGGGGCCGAAAAAGCAGTCCGTCACCGGTGACGAGGAGATAACCCTCGTGGAGGTGGACCGGGATAAGTGCGATAACTGCGGCAAGTGCGCCGAAGCCTGCCCGGCGAAGGCCCTCTATATGTGCGGCACGGACTATACCCTTGAGGAGATTATGCAGCGGGTCCACCGCGACAAGCCCTTCTTTGACCGCAGCGGCGGCGGCGTCACCGTCTCCGGTGGCGAGTGCCTCTACCAGCCGGATTTCCTTGAGGCCCTCCTCAAGCGTTGCAAGGAGGAAGGGGTACATACCGCCGTGGATACCACGGGCCACGCCGACTGGAGCGCCTTCGAGCGTATCCTCCCTTACACAGACCTGTTCCTCTACGACTTAAAGCACCTCGACAGCGAAATGCACAAGCGTGTTATCGGCGTGCCCAACGAGCGGATTTTGGAAAACGCCAGAAAGCTGGCCGCCGCCGGCGCGAAGATGCAGGTTCGCATCCCCGTCATTCCGCTGTTTAACGACTCCGTTGCGGAGTTTGACAAATACGGCGCCTTCCTTAAGGAGCTTGGGGACGCCGTGGAAGTGGTGCAGCTTCTGCCCTACCACAACCTCGGCACCGTCAAATGGGAGCGACTAAACCGCAAAGGCCCCATTTTAGAGGCCAATCCCCCCTCCGACGAGTTCATGCAGAAACGCAAGGAGCAGCTGGAGGCATACGGCCTTAACGTTATCATCCACTAATCCCGCCGTAAACGATAGAAAGACAAACAGACGGACAAAAGTCCGTCTGTTTGCCTTTTATAAATGCAGTGATATGGATATGGAGGGTACAGTATGTTCAGCCCGTCTGGGTGCAGGGCTCCGGCTCCTCGGCCTTGTGGGAGGGCTTCGGGATTTTGATGGTGACGATGATTTCCTTGTCCGTCTCGTTTTGCACGCTCTCGGCCTGTATGCCTGACTGTTTCATGAGCATCATGCTGCGGGAGAGGGTGTTGAGGAAGATGCGCACGTCTTTGATGACGTAAAGGGGCTTGTTGGCCTCGCGGGGCTTGTCAGACTTTTTGGCAAGGTAACTGTCCACAAGTTCTTCTGTTGCCGCAACGTTCAGGCCACGCCGCACGATTTGCTCAAAGACGGCCATCTGGCCCTCCTCGTCCTCAAGGCGTAAAAGCGCCCGGGCGTGCCGCTCGGTGAGGCCCACGTCTTCAATGGCATGCAGCAGGTCCTGGGGCAGCCGCAAAAGCCGCAGCTTGTTCGACACCGCCGACTGGGAGAGGCCCACAAGCCGGGCCACCTCCTCCTGCTTGTAGGCATGCTTATGTATCAGGCAGCTGAGGGCCTCCGCCTCCTCGATAAAGCTCAAATCCTTCCTCTGCAGGTTTTCAATGAGGGCGAGGATGGAGGACTCGTGCCCGTCCACGTCCAGCACAATACAAGGCACTTCCTGCAGGCCCGCCAGTTTCGAGGCCCGCAGCCGGCGCTCCCCCGACACAAGCTCGTAGCCGCCGCCCCGCCGCCGGACCGTAAGCGGCTGCAGGATGCCGTACCGCGCGATGCTCGCCGCCAGCTCCCTTAAACCGTCGGCATCGAAGTGCTTTCTGGGCTGATCGGGGTTAGGCCGGATATCCCCCACCGGCACAAAGGAGATTTTTCGCGATTCATAGAGCCCCCGTCGTTTCTTCAGTCGCATGGCACCGGTCCTTCCTTCGTATATATTGTATGGTTTACTGGATTATACACTATATATAGTGAGAAGAATGTTGAAAAAGGGCGGGATACTCCATCCCGCCCCAATATTTTTACAATTTTTTGAATATTATTCGGTTTCCGCCGCCGAAATGGTGATGTGAAGCTCCTCAAGCTGCTTCGGATCCACAGTATCCGGACAGTTTGTCATCAGTTCCGAGGCGTTTTGCACCTTCGGGAAGGCGATGACGTCCCGAATACTCTCGGCGTCCGCCAGAAGCATAACAAGCCGATCGAGCCCGTAGGCCAGTCCCCCGTGGGGCGGCGCGCCGTACTTAAAGGCGGTGAGCAGGTGGCCAAAGCGCTCCTGCGCGTCCGCGTCGGTCAAGCCCAGAGCGCGGAACATCTTCGTCTGCATTTCGGGGGTGCTGATGCGGATGGAGCCGCCCCCCAGCTCCGTGCCGTTTAAGACGATGTCGTAGGCCTTGGCGCGGCAGTTGGCGCGGTCCGTTTCCACAAGGTCTGCGTCCTCGTCCATGGGCGCGGTGAAGGGGTGGTGCACCGCCACGTAGCGGCCTTCCTCCTCGGAGTATTCAAACATGGGAAACTCCGTGACCCAGACGAGCTTGTAAACCCCCTCCGGAATGAGGTTCATGCGCCGGGCCACTTCGCAGCGCAGGGCGCCGAGAGCGGCAAACACTACTTTGTTGCTGGCGTCTCCCACGATGAGAACAAGGTCCCCTGTATTGGCGCCGCAACGGCTTAGGATAGCCGCCGTTTCTTCCTCCGTCATGAACTTGGCGAAGGAGGAGGTGGCGCCCTCATCAGACAGGCGCATCCACGCAAGGCCCTTAGCGCCGTATGTCTTGACGAAATCGGTGAGAGCGTCAATCTGTTTGCGGGGGAAGGCCTTCGCGCCCCCCGGCACACAGAGTGCCCGGACGCTGCCCCCCTCCGCCACGGGGCCGGAGAACACCTTAAAACCGCAATTTGCGACGACATCGCTGATGTTGCACAGCTCAAGGCCGAAGCGCAGGTCCGGCTTGTCCGAACCGAAGCGCTCCATGGCCTCCCGGTACGGTATGCGCTGGATAGGAGTTTCGATGTCCACACCCAGGACGGATTTAAACACGCGCTTTAAGAAGCCTTCGTTTATGGCGATGACGTCTTCCTCGTCCACGAAGGACATCTCAAGGTCAATTTGTGTAAACTCCGGCTGACGGTCCGCCCGCAGGTCCTCGTCCCGAAAGCAGCGGGCGATTTGGAAGTAACGGTCCACCCCCGCCACCATAAGAAGCTGCTTGTACTGCTGGGGGGACTGGGGCAGGGCGTAGAACGTGCCGGGATGCACCCGGCTGGGGACGAGATAGTCCCGGGCCCCTTCCGGCGTGGACTTTGTGAGCATGGGCGTTTCGATTTCAAGAAAGCCCTGTTCGTCGAAATAGTCCCGGGCGCACTTGACGATTTTGTGCCGCAGCTGCAGGATGCGCACCATGTCCGGCCGCCGCAGGTCGAGATAGCGGTGTTTCAGGCGCAGAACGTCGTTTACGTCCGAGTCTTCCACAATTTCAAAAGGGGGCGTCTCGCTCTGGGCGAGGATTTGAAGCTCCGTCACTTCCAGCTCCACTTCTCCCGTGGGGATATCAAAGTTCTTTGAGGAGCGCTCCCGCACACGACCACGGGCGGCGAGGACGTATTCCGAGCGGAGGGACAGGGCCTTTTCAAAGACGGCGCGGTCCGTCTGGTCGTCAAAGGCCAGTTGCAGGATGCCGGTGCGGTCCCGCAGGTCCACAAAGAGCAGGTGACCGAGGTCCCGCCGCCGCTGGACCCAGCCGCACACGGCGATTTCCCGGCCCACATCCTCCATGCGCGCCGCGCCGCACCATACTGTGCGCTTGATGCTTCCGAATTTATCCATAGCTTATTTCCACCTTTTATCCGTATATCGCCTTGCCCCATGGGGGCGCATTGATTATTCCCCGCCTTTGTCGCGGATGGGGGCGCCCTCCCGCAGCGCCGCCACGCGCTGCAGCATGCCGGAGATGAGCATGGTGGGGGACGCCGTGGTCTGCTCGCCGGAGGCCATGTCCTTCACGGTGATTTTGCCGCTGTTTATCTCGTCCTCTCCGAGGAATACCACGAAGGGGATGCCCAGCTTGTCCGCATACTGCAGGCGGGCCTTAAACTTCTTGTTTTCAGAGTAGATTTGCGTGCGCAGGCCGGCCTCCCGCAGCGCTGTGGCCAGCTGAACGGCCGGAGCGAAATCCTCCGTCATGGGGATGACGAGCACGTCCGCCGGCGCGGTGAGAAGAGAGGGACTGAGGTACCCCTGATCTTGCAGAACGAAGAACAGGCGGGTCAGGCCGATGGAAAGGCCCACGCCGGGGAGTTTTCTGTCCGTATAATACCCGGCGAGGTTATCGTATCGCCCGCCGGAGCAGATGGAGCCGATTTCCGGATGGTCGAGAAGATGGGTCTCATACACTGTGCCGGTGTAGTAGTCAAGGCCCCGGGCAATGGTGAGGTCAATCTTAAAATGAGTTTCCGGCACGCCGAAGCCCGCCATGAGAGACGCCACAGTCCGAAGCTCATTGAGGCCAGCGTCAAACTGCTCGTTTTGAGATGCGAAGGCGTCAAGCTGCTGCAGAGGGTCTTCGCCCCGGTCTGAGCAGGTGAGAAGGTCCAGGAGAGCGTCCGCCTTATCCTGCGCAAGGCCCAGCTCCACCAGCAGGGCGGCCACTTTCTCCCGCCCGATTTTTTCGAGCTTGTCGATAATACGCATCACGTCGCCGGCTTTTTCGGTCTCCACGCCCATGAGGGCAAAAAGGCCGGAGAGGAGCTTGCGGTTGTTGATGCGGATGACAAAGCGCCGAAGGCCCAGCGCCGTAAAGGCCCGGTAGATGATGCTGGGCATTTCCGCGTCGTTTATGATGTCCAGAGCGCCGTCGCCAATGACGTCGATGTCCGCCTGATAAAACTCCCGGAAACGGCCCCGCTGTGCCCGCTCGCCGCGGTATACCTTGCCGATTTGGAAGCGGCGGAAGGGGAAGGCCAGCTGCCCTGCGTTGAGGG
>DUPW01000015.1 GCA_012838125.1 Papillibacter sp. | reverse complement strand
CTCGCATCGGCGTGTCTGCTTTAGGGTCTGGGTGGTCTATATAGGGTCTATATAGGAAGTCGGTATAATTGAACGAAGATTCAAACATCCAGCGCGGCATGGTGGCCCTGATAGATGGCGTCCGTATTGGTGCTCGCCTTGACGCAGTCGCCGATTTGGGCCACGAAGGGCGCCGCATCAAGAAGCTCCTCCACTTCCTTACGCCGCGGGCGCTGACCCAGGGCGCAGATAACGGTGGTGCCCGGGACGAGCACTTCCTTCCCCTCGTGCTCGCAGAGGACGCCTTCCTTCGTCACGCGAATCCCCTTGTGATTCGTGTACACCTTGACGCCGCTTTTCTCAATCTCTTTGAGGAGAATCGGGCGCTGGCGGACGTTGGCGTTTTTCGCCAGCTCGCCGCTTCGTCCCACGAGGTGAACGGTTTTTCCCTCATGGGCAAGGTGAACAGCGATTTCACAGCCGGACAGTCCGGCACCGAGGACGACGACGTTGTCCGTCACTTCGTCTTTTTTGTGATGGTACTCCGTCACCTGAATAACATTGTCGCCATCTATTCCCGGTATCGGGGGAACCATGGGCTCGGAGCCCACGGCGATAATCACCGCGTCGGCGTTCTCCTGCTCGGCGTACTCCTTCGTCACGCGGGTGTTCAGGCGGATTTCAACGCCCAGCTCCCGCGCCTGTGTGCCGAGGGTGACGGCCAGCTCGTACATCTCGTATTTAAAGGGGATGGCGCGTTCGCCCTTGAGAATGCCCCCCAGCTCATCCGTCGCCTCGCAGAGGATGACCTTGTGGCCCCGCTTTGCCGCCGTAATGGCCGCCTGCAGGCCGCCCGGTCCCCCGCCCACCACGAGCACTTTCTTCGGCACCACAGCGGGGACAATGTCCCCCGCCTCCTGCTCCCGCCCAATAAGGGGGTTAACAGAGCAGCGCCGCGTCGTGGTGACAGCCCGCTCCGCCAAACAGGTGTAGCAGCGCAGGCACTTGACGATGCTGCCGTCCCGGTTGCTCATGACTTTGCGGGGCAGCTCCGGGTCGGCAAGGAGGGCACGGGCCATTTCCACCACGTCGGCCTTGCCGCTGGCGATAATCTCCTCCATCATGTACGGGTCGTTGAGGCCCCCCACCGTGGCCACGGGGATGGAGACGTGCTTTTTAATCTCCGCCGCCAGATACACGTTGCAGCCGTGCTCCCGGAACATGGAGGGGTGGGTGATGTCAAAGCCCGTGAGGTACGAGCCAGCGGAGACATGCAGAAGGTCCACCCGGGACTCTAAGAGTTTGGCGATTTCCACGCCCTCCTCAAGGCCGTAGCCGCCCTCGAAGAACTCCGCGCCGCTCATACGAAACTCTATGGGAAAACCGGGCCCCACCGCCGCGCGGACGCTGTCCAGCACTTCCTGGGCGAAGCGGACGCGGTTTTCCAGGCTGCCGCCGTACTTGTCCGTTCTCTTGTTATAATGGGGCGAGAGGAACTGGTTCACAAGCCACCCGTGGCCGCCGTGAACCATGACCATTTCAAAACCGGCCCGCTTGGCCAGAGCCGCCGTGGTGCCGTAGGCCTCCACGATTTCTTTTATAAGTTCCTCCGTCAGCTCCCGAACGGGCACACCGTCGTACCGCACGCCGGCGCTGGGTCCCCACTGCTCCATCTCCTTCTTTTCCTTCGTATCGATGAGATACGTGCCGGAAAACTGGCCTGAGTGGGACAGCTCCACGCTGGGAATCGCCCCGTGCCGGCGGATGGCATCCGCCGTGTAGGTGAAGCTGGCCATGGAACCGAGGACCTTTGTGTCGAGATGGTACATGTGGGAGTGCTCCGTCTTCGGGTGCACCACACATTCACTCACCGTCACCGCCCCGGCGCCGCCTTTGGCCCGTAACTCGTAAAAGGCCGTAGACTTCGGGCCGATTGTGCAGTCTTCTGGGATATCCGTTCCGCCCATGGGGGCGCTGAACATTCTGTTTCTGAATATAACATTGCCAATTTGAATAGGCTTGCATAAATTCGGGAATTTTCTCTTCATTTTTCCACCGCCACTCGGATTTACTGATTATTTATTCTTAGTCTATCCCAGTTGCGGCACCGTCGCAACCAAAGTTTACGTATTGACTAATATGCACCGCATCCCGGCGGAATCCGGCTATTTTTTAACGGTTCCTGATAATTATTTAACGATTTTACGCATTTCATGTACTTTCCCGGCGATTGTTCAGATTTACCTGACAATCTCCAAATTTACCATGTTATGTCGCCTGTTCGATCCACCGAAGCTATGGCACTTCCTTCTTTTTCATTGCAGAAGGCCGCATTTTTCATTGATTTAATGTACATAATGCGTTATGATACGTGCATAAGCAAATAGTTATTCCTATTATTCTGTTTTTTACCGATGAGACATCTCTGAAATAGAATAACGTCCATCCCCGATAAGACACGCATGTTCATGAACGCCTCACTCGTTCCACGCAGAGCACGATTTCAATTGCCATCACAGGCAGAAAGGGCTGCATTCTCATGTTTCATCAAACGAACTCGGCTCCTTCTTTTCGATTGGTGCGGTAAAATGGACATGCTGCGAACGGCTTACTTTGTCCATCAGCCTGCTCGGATCAGCGACTTGCGTCGGCCGCACCTGAAGCAGGATGAGCGCCCATTCACAATCGCCAAACACATCCGATTGCCAGTTATAGATTATGTTAACTTCATTACCGACCTCTACGCCGACCGTCCTTTCATCGAAGAAAACAGGCACCTCTGCCGTGTGGATGAAAGGGGCGTCTGGCACTGTCTGCTTGTCACGCAGCTAGACTCCACCAGTTGCGGCGGCATCCTCGTCATGCCCGGAGGAAAGGTGTACCCGAAGTGGTGTGCATACATCTCAAAATGGGACTAAAAAGGCTGCGGCGTAAAGCCACAGCCTTTTTTGTGCCTTTTTCGCTTACCCGATATCAAAACGTAAAACCGGCTGTATCTGAACGCCGTTGAATGCCGATTCAACAGCTTGAGGTATCAGTCGGAAATCCGCGATGAGAGAGCCGGGCTTTTTGTGAGGATCGTCCTGCCCGAAGGGCACGAAGTAGACGTTTTTCCGGTTCAGGAGTAATCCGAGATTGGCGGCGTTTCCCGTGAGGCCGTCGTTGGTGGAGACGGCGATGAGAAGGGGCTTACCGTTTCGCAGGTGCGCCTTTGCCGCCATGGTGACGCTGGAATCGGTTATCCCATGGGCGAGTTTCGCCAGCGTATTGCCGGTACAGGGGGCAATGACGAGCAGGTCGAGAAGATTCTTCGGCCCAATCGGCTCCGCCTGCGCGATGGTGTGGATGATGCTCCGTCCGCAAAGAGCCTCGATTTCGTCGATAAAATCCCTCGCTTTCCCGAAACGGGTATCCGTGGAATAGGCCTTTTCCGACATAATCGGCACAATGTTGTCGTACATCTCGCTCAGCTCCGCCAGGGTGCGAAGCGCCTTATCGAAGGTGCAATATGATCCGCATAGTGCGAATCCGATGGTTCTTTCGTCCATTATGACACGCCCTTTTCGCTGAGTATATTGTAAATCGTATCCTTGATAATCCTGCCGGACGTCACCGCCGCCACTTCGCCGGGAAGGCTCAGCGCCCAAACGGCCTTCACCCCGAGCTTTGACGCGGCCGCAAAATCCATTCCCCCCGGTTTGGATGCTAAGTCAAGGCAGAGCGCACCCCGCCTCACCTCACGCAGGCGCTCCTCCCCCAGTATTCTCGCCGGAACGGTGTTGATGATGACATCGTATTGACCCAGCGTTCCGTCAATCTTATCCGTCTCCCACGCCTCGTATCCATAGGCGCGAATCCACGCCAGATCCTCCACTTTCCGCGCCGTGGCGGTGACGTAGGCGCCCAGTCCTCTGAGGCGATGGCTGAGTATCTTGCCGATGCGGCCGAAACCGATGACAAGGCACTTGGCGTGGCAGACGGTGATGGCCGTCTCCTCCATTATCAGCTGAATGGCTCCCTCCGCCGCGGCAACGGCGTTGGAAACGGCCAGTTCCTCCCGTCCCAGGTAGTCGATGAGCTCGATACCCGCCTCCTCGGCGGACTTCGCCGTCTGCTCGTCGACACGGCCGGCGCAGACAATTTGCTCCGGCCGGAGCGCGGAGAGGATTTCCAGCGTGGTATGTATACCGGAGCTTAAGGGTGCATTGAGAAGCCCTTCCCGCGATGTTATAGGGAGCGGTAAAATAACACAATCGGCCTGTTCCACCGCTTCTTTTACACTGGATTGCTGCGTAACCCCGTTTTCTAACCGAAGCTTATCTATGGCAAAGGTCGAAACCCGATGTCCGTCTGCCGCCAGCATCTCAGCGAGCTTGGCCTGACGCATGTCTCCTCCTATAACGGCAAATATCATGATGATATCCTCCTTTTATCTGCTTGAACAAAACCCTTCTTTTTTTGCTGTAAAACCACAGGGCGCTTCCGTTCATTCTATTCCGGGGGGCACAGCCGTGTGACTGCCGCATAACGCCGGGAAAGCAAAAAGACCGCCCGTATAAACGGGCGGTCTTTTTTGTGTCAGTGATGTACTTTTATGCGCCGTGGTCCTGATGGCAGGCGTCGCAGTCGAAGTTGCAGCCCACGATGGGTTCCGGATCGATGCCCTGACGGCGGTAGTAGTCGGCAATGGCGGACTTGATGCCCTCCTCCGCCAGCACCGAGCAGTGCAGCTTCGCCGGGGGCAGGCCGTCCAGCGCGTCGGTGACGGCTTTGTTCGTCAGCTGAAGGGCTTCTTCAATGGTCATGCCCTTCACCATCTCCGTGGCCATGGAGGAGGTGGCGATGGCGGCGCCGCAGCCGAAGGTCTTGAACTTGATGTCTACGATGACGTCGTTTTCAATCTTCATGTACATCTTCATGATGTCGCCGCACTTGGGGTTTCCAACCTGGCCGATGGCGTTGGCGTCTTCAATCTCTCCGACGTTGCGCGGGTTGGAGAAATGCTCCATTACTTTTTCCGAATACATACTGTCTCTCCTGTTCTCTTTTAGCACTTGACCATGCGGTCCAGTGCCTCGCGGGCGGCGGCGGCTTCGGCCTCGTCCAGCGTAATTTCAAATTCCTCGTTTTCAAGGCAGTTTAATAGCGCTTCCGGTGTGACCTTCTTCATATTGGGGCACACGAAGGCCGACGTCACAGAGTAGACTTTCTTCTCCGGCATCTCCCGCTGCAGACGGGCGGCAATCTCCATCTCCGTTCCGATGATGATCTCCGGCGCCTCGCTTTTGCGCGCAAAGTCGATAATCTGCGCCGTGCTGCCGACGAAGTCGGCGTGCTTCAGAACCTCCTTGCGGCACTCGGGATGGACGGCCACCGCCGCCTCCGGGTGCGCCTTCTTGGCCGCAATGATGTCCGCCTCCGTCACCCTGTGGTGGGTGGGGCAGAAGCCCGTGTGCAGGATGAACTTCTTATCCGGCACCTGATCGGCCACGTACTCGGCAAGGTGGATGTCCGGCACAAAGATAATCTCGTCGTTGTCGATGCTGTTTGCCACGCGAATGGCGGAAGACGATGTGCAGCAGATGTCCGACACGGCTTTTACGGCCGCGGAGGAGTTAACGTAGCACATCACGGCGGCGTTAGGGTGCTCTTCCTTCAGCTTTAAGACGTCCTCCACCGTGACCATATCGGCCATGGGGCAGCCGGCGTCGATGGCGGGGATGAGCACTTTTTTCTCCGGTGCAAGGAGCTTTGCGCTCTCACCCATGAAGCGCACTCCGCATATAATAACCGTCGGCTCCGTCGCATCCATGGCTTTCGTGGCCATGGCGTAGGAGTCGCAGACGTGGTCGGCCACGTCCTGCACCTCAAGGGGCACGTAGTAGTGCGCCAGAATGAGGGCGTTTTTCTCTTTTTTCAGTTCAAGAATACGCTTTTGGATATCGCTAAGATTTTTCATTGAGTTTATCCTCCCAGAGCGGGGACATCGCCCTGAGCTTTTCGATAACTGGCGGTATCGTTGCAATCAGATAGTCAATGTCCTCTTCTGTTGTAGTTTCGTTTATTGATAAGCGGAGAGACCCGTGTGCAACTTCATGGGGCAGGCCGATGGCCAGCAGCACGTGGGACGGATCAAGGGATGCCGAGGAACAGGCTGAGCCTGAGGAGGCGGAGATGCCCGCATTGTCCAGCGTGAGAACCATGGCCTCGCCCTCCACGCACTCGAACACGAAGGATGCTGTGCCCGGCAGACGCTTTTCAGGGTGGCCTGTGAGGCGCGAGTAGGGGACTTTCAGCAGCTCACGAATGAGCCGGTCCCGCATGGCGGTGACTTTTTTGACGTTCTCGTCCATATTATCCACCGCTTCTTTGATGGCGGCAGCCATCCCCACGGCGCCGGGCACGTTTTCCGTGCCGGAGCGGCGGTTGCGTTCCTGCCCGCCGCCGGTGAGCAGGGGTGGCACGTACAGGCCCTTCCTTATATACAGCACACCCATACCCTTGGGGCCTCTGAACTTGTGGGCGGCGATGGACATAAGGTCGATGTTCATCTCCTGAACGTTCATGGGGATGTGGCCCACGGCCTGAATGGCGTCGGTATGGAACAGGATGCCGCGCTCCCGGGCGATGGCGCCGATTTCGGCCACAGGCTGGATGGTTCCAATCTCGTTGTTGGCCGTCATAATCGAGATGAGGATGGTGTCCTCACGGATGGCGTTTTTCAGGTCATCCAGGGAAATCAGCCCGTACTCGTCCACAGGGAGGTAGGTGATTTCATACCCCTTTTTGGCCAGCGCCTCGAGGGTGTGGGACACGGCGTGGTGCTCCACGGAGGAGGAGATGATGTGGCGGCCGTTTTTGGCCTTCACCTCGGCAATGCCCCGCAGGGCCCAGTTGTTTGCCTCCGTGCCGCAGCCGGTAAAGTAGATCTCCTCGGGCCTGGCGCCAATTGCTTCCGCAATCGTCGCTCTGGCCGACTCCAAGGCTTTTTTGGCCTCGCGGCCGGCACTGTATATAGCAGAAGGATTGCCGAAGCTCTCCGTCAGATAGGGCATCATGGCGTCAAGCGCTGTTTTGGACAGGGCCGTTGTGCCGGCGTTGTCTGCGTAAACACGTCTCGCTTTCATAATGTTCTCCAGTCTATAAAATTGTGTCCTGTGTTCGTCTGGCAGTCCACGCTACTATAGTATTTCTATAGTAGCGTATTCTAACACCACTGTATACTAAGGCTTATTCTTTGTCAACACGTCAATATTGATATTATGCCGGCTTCGTGATACCATTTATTCCGTCGAAATCATGCGCTTATGCGGTGTATCTGACCGCTTTTGCGCCGTAATACGGAGGTGTCCTGTGAAAAAAACCCTTTCGGCCGCGCTGGTGCTTATCCTGCTCGTCGGCCTCCTATCCGCTTCGGCGGCCCCTGCCGGCTCCTCGCTTGACCCGCTGGCAACGCTTCGCTATCTGTCGGACACGTTCTACAACTCCCTGATGTCGGCGTTTCATACTAAATACGATAACACTCTGGGCGCCCGATACGAGAATGCCCAAGAGGATTTGGACGCGGCTTACCGGACGCACCTTGCCCGCCTCGGCGCGCTGGATGGCTACACGCCCCTCTCCTCCCCCACGTCCTACACCCTCTACGGAGGGCAGACGGCGCAGCTTCTGACGGGCAGCACCTTCGTCCCCCTCTCCGGCCTTGCGATGCTCACTGTGTCTCAAGGCGAAGTGATTAACGTCTCCACAGGGGAAATCGTCCAGTCCGGAACATACCTTACAAACGGACTGCGCTACCTCTGCGCCGAGGACACCGTGGCCGTCGTCTCCGCCGGCTCCACCCTTGAGATTCTCTTTGAAGGCTTCTGCAAGACCACGGCGATGAAAACCGTCCTGCCGCTGCCGTTTCTCGATATGACGAAGGCCGACTGGTTCTATCCCGCGGTGGAGTACGCCGTGGGCCGAGAGCTGTTTAAAGGAACGGGCGAGCGCACCTTCTCCCCGGGAAGCTCCATGACCCGCGCCATGTTCGTCACGGTGCTGTACCGTCTTGCAGGGCAGCCGTACGTGTCAACGGCGTCCATGGCCTTTACGGATGTGGCGGACCCGTCCTCCTATTATTATAACGCTGTGGCGTGGGCCAGCCAAAACGGCATTGTCACCGGCTATGTGGACGGCTCGTTCCGGCCCGACGCATCCATCACCCGGGAGCAGATGGCGGCGATTATGTACCGCTACGCCGATTTCGCCGGTTACAGCGTGCAAATCGGCAGCACCGAGAAGTTTGACGCCTTTCCGGACAGCGTCAGTGTGGCCGACTGGGCTACCAGCGCCCTGATGTGGGCCACCGACCGTGGCATCATTAACGGGGCGGACGGAATGCTCCTCCCCACCCACACCGCCACCCGTGCGCAGGTCGCCCAGATTATTATGAATTTCGGAAACACCGCACGCATATAAATCACACTTCCTGCCGTTGTGAATATGATGAACTGACCCGCAATAGGGCCTATAGACGAACCGTCCAAAGTTGGGACGGATCAATCCATAACGGGAGGAAGTACATTATGTGTGACACCGGATTTGGCTTCAACAACTGCTTCTGGATCATTCTTCTTATCGTCATCCTCTGCTGCTGCGGCGGTGGCTTCGGCTTCGGCCATGGCGGCTTCGGATGCGGAAAATAAAACATCCCATTAGCCGGGCGGCATATACCGCCCGGTTTTCTTTGCCCGCCGTTGCTTTTCATATATCTCCGCCGTCGTGACCGGTTTTTCATTCATGCCGGCTTTATGTGCCTTTCTTCATTATCGCTCACCGCTTTTTCCGTTATATACCCAAAGTTTTTAACACCCGCCGGTTTTTCACCGGCGGTTTTTTTGCGCCTTGGGAGGGCGAAAAGGCGTCTGTTTTGTCCGAAAGAACGCTCATATTTGGCAGGGCTCGGACATATCCCTTTACCGATAGGAGGGAATTGTCTATGAAAAAAGTCATCATCGCCCTTTTGGCTCTTGCGCTCCTTGCCGCGGCCTTCGCGCCGGCCTTAGCAACCTACGACTGGGAGGAGAGCGCCCCCGTTTCCGTTATGGACGGGAGCATTCCCGTTTTTCTGGATGAAGACGAAGACAACGCCGCCATAGACGCGTCCATATTTGAAGACGATGCCCCCGCCGCCGCCGTGGGGCAGCTGTCCATTCCCGCGCCGTCGGCCATTCTGATGGAGAAGGAGACGGGGCGTGTTCTGTTCGAGAAAAACGCCGACGAAAAGCTGGAACCCGCCAGCGTCACGAAGATTATGACGGTTCTGCTCATCATCGAGGCCATCGAATCGGGAAAAATCAGCCTTGACGACATGGTCTCCACCAGCGCCCACGCCGCGTCCCACGGGGGCACCCAGATTTATCTGGAGGAAGGGGAGCAGATGAGTGTGCGGGATATGCTCAAGTCCGTTATCGTCTCCTCCGCCAACGACGCTTCCGTCGCCCTGGCGGAACACATCAGCGGCACAGAGGAAACTTTCGTGGCGCGGATGAACGAGCGGGCGTTAGAACTGGGCATGACGAACACGCACTTCACAAACTGCTCCGGCCTTCTCAACGACCCCACCCACGTCACCACCGCCCGGGATGTGGCCATTATGTCCCGGGAGCTGATAAAGCACGACCTTGTGAAGGAGTTCTCCACAATCTGGATGGACACCGTTCGGGGCGGCAAGTTCGGCCTGTCGAACACCAACAAGCTCATCTACTACTATAAAGGCTCCACGGGCCTGAAGACGGGCTTTACCCGCCGGTCCATGTACTGCCTGTCCGCCACGGCGGAGCGGGACGGCGTGGAGTACATCGCCGTCGTCATGCACTGCGACACCTCCGAGCAGCGTTTTGAAAGCGCCAAGGCGCTCCTCAACTACGCCTTCGCCAACTTCGTCCTCTGTGACGTCTATCCCGACACGCCCCTTTTGCCCGTCCGTGTCGTTCTCGGTTCCTCCCCCTATGTGCAGCCTCTCGTTCAGGGCGGGTCGAAAATCGTCGTGGAGAAGGATAAGGCCGGCTCCGTGGAAAAGACGGTGGAGATGCCCAATAAGGTAAACGCCCCCCTCAAAGCAGGCGACCGCCTCGGCACCCTCACGGTGAAAAGCGGCGGTGACGTGCTTGGGGAGTACCCCATTGTGGCGGGAGATGACATCGGGCGCCTTTCTTGGGGAAATCTTTTTGTACAATTTCTCAAACTGATGTTCATCGGCGGCTTGTAAATTTGTGTGTATTAGGTTAAAATAGCCTTAGAACGCATAACCGGTCAGTCAGTCGGGTTAAACTACCGCCCGGAGGATGTGATACATTATGATAAAAGTCGATCTTTCCGTCATCTCCGGTTTCATTCCGGAGGATGCCGTGTGCTTAAAGGAAGGCAGAGACATTGCCAAAGCCCTGCGTGAAGGCGAAGTCGGCCTCGATGGAACAGGCTGGCTCCGCCTGCCGGAGGAAATGAATGGCGAGCCTGTGGCCCGCCTGCGTGATACGGCAATGAGAATATCCGGTGAATCCGAAGTCCTTGTTGTAATCGGAACGGGAGGTTCCTATCTCGGTGCACGCGCCGCGATTGAACTGCTCCGGTCCCCCTATTACAACAGTCTGCGGAAACAATCGCCGGATATTTTCTTTTGCGGAAACAGCCTGTCCGCCGCGCAAATTTCCCAAATCATCGCCCTTATCGGCACGCGGCCCTTCTCCATCCTGTATATCTCAAAATCCGGCTCCACGCTGGAGCCTTCCGTCGCTTTCCGCGTTTTTAAGGCGCTGCTTACCGCAAAATTCGGTGATGATGGCGCAAAAAGCCGCATTTACACCATTACGGACGCAAAAAGCGGCCGCCTGCGGGCCATAACCGAGCGGGAGGGGTATACCTCCTTTGAAATCCCCGCCGATGTGGGCGGGCGATACAGCGTCCTCTCCCCTGCGGGGCTTCTCCCCATCCTCTGCGCAGGCATCGACGCCGAGGAAATCCTCCGCGGCGCGCGAGACGCCCTCAATACGGCAGGGGACGCCGCCGCCCGGTACGCCGCAGCCCGTCAGGCGCTGTATAAAAAGGGATATAAAATCGAGCTGCTTGCCAGCTTCGAGCCCAGTTTCCGCTATACCGGCGAGTGGTGGAAACAGCTGTTCGGGGAAAGCGAAGGCAAAAACGGTCGGGGCATCTTCCCCGCCTACGCCGACTATACGGCGGATTTGCATTCCCTCGGTCAGTACGTTCAGGAGGGGGAGCGCACCCTCATGGAGACCTTCGTCCTGTTTGAAAAGGGCGTGGCCCAGGTTCTCGTTCCGCCGGCGCCGGACTTTGGGGACGGGCTGGACCCCGTCTCCGGCAAATTCTTCTCAGCCCTCAACGAAGCGGCGGCCCAGGCAACGAAATCCGCCCACATCGAAGGGGGCGTGCCTGTCATGACCATCACGGCGCCGGATATGTCACCCTACAGTTTCGGCGCTCTGGTGATATTCTTCGAGCTTGCCTGCGCCGTATCGGCCCTGATGATGAAGGTGAACCCCTTCAATCAGCCGGGGGTGGAGGCATACAAGAAAAATCTCTTTTCCCGCTTGGGGCTTTCATGAGTCTATAGGCTCCCCAAGCCGCCTGCAAGGCCCGGGGAGTTAATATAGAAACTTGCTCGGAAGAAACTGCCTAACACAATAATAGCGAAAGAGGTGTCTTATGGTTAAGATCATTATGGGTCTGAAGGGCTCCGGAAAGACGAAGCAGCTGATTGAGCTTGTCCGTGCCTGCGTTGACCAGCGGCATGGAGACGTTGTCGTAATCGAAAAGGGCCAGAAATTGATTCACGAGCTGCCCCATGCGGCGCGCCTGATTGAATCGACGGACTACGGATTTGCCAATTACCCGGACTACGATTTTCTGAAAGGGTTCATCTCCGGCCTTTACGCGGCCAATTACGACATTACACATATCTTTATAGACAGTTTGCTCCGCATCGTCGGCCGCGAAGTTGACAGAAAGTGCGAAGAGTTTATCGAGTGGTGCGAGAGTTTTTCCGAGCGCATGAACGTGAAGTTCACCATCACCATCAGCGCCGACGCCTCCCTTGCCCCAGAAGGCCTCAGTAAGTACTTCTAAACAGAAATGTGAACATACAGCGCCCCCGGCTACTCCGGGGGCGCTCTTTTGCCCTCAGGGCCTTTCGACCTTTTGCACGCCCGTTCTCCCTTTTACGCGCAGGTATCGCCCTGTCTGCGCGCTCTTTCGCCATCATGCTGTTTGGCGCTCCCCCGCACTCCGTCGTGCCCCGCGCCCTTTCGCCTGCGCGCCGGTTTCCGGTTTGCTCACCTTAACCCAACGCCGCGGCCCCTGCCCTGTGCTCCCCTGCTCCCCCATCAAACGGTTTCCCACAGGGGGCGCTCCACTTGACGGGTCTCCGCTTGTCACAAACGCCCTGTGCCGCTCCCGCCATTTGCTTCCTGCCGGCGGACGGACTCCATCCAGTCGTAGATATCCTCCCAGACGGACTGGCGGGTCGTCTCGCTGAGCAGTTCATGGCGCGCCCCGGGGTAAAGGCGCAGGGTCACGCCGGAAAGCCCCGCCCTTTGCCACAGCCTGTAAACCCGCCGCACCCCGTGTCCGTAGTCCCCCACAGGGTCCTCCTCCCCCGAAGCCAGCAAAATCGGGATATCCCGCCGCATTTTGCGGACATTTTCCCGCCGTCCCACGTAGGAAATGCCATACAGAAGCTGAGAAAACAGGCCGTGGGTGAGAACAAATCCGCTTATTTCGTCGTCTATAAACCGGCCCACTTCGCTTTTATCCCGGGAAAGCCAGTCGCAGGGGGTGTAAAGGGGAGAGATGCGCCGATTGTACGCCTTAAAGCACAAACGATTAAGGCCCACGAAGGGCCGGTCCCGCCCGAAAAGGCGTGTTTGTACGGCGGCAAGGGCCCGTCCGAGAAGAAGAAGGGGTTTTACCTGCTGCCCCGAACCGAGGACAATGCAGCCGCTTAAAAGTTCCGGGTAGTCTATCATAAAGGTACGGGCGAGAAATGACCCCATGGAGTGGCCCAGCAGAAAGTGCTTTGCGTGGGGATAGAGCCGGCGGAGAAGGTCGTGCACCGCCTTGAGGTCACGCACGGCGCAGTCCCACCCGTTTTTGGGGAAAATACCAAGGGAGCACGTTTCATCCGCCTCCGCGCCGTGCCCGATATGGCTGTTACCCGCCGCCACGTATCCGCGGTCGGCAAGAAACTGTGCGAAGGCGTCGTACCGCCCGATGTGCTCCGTGACGCCGTGGGCAATCTGCACCACTGCGAGGGGTTTTTCCGTATCCGGCAGCCAGCGCAGGACGCGAAGCCGGCTCCTCCCGTCCGAGGACGGAACCGGGGAGATCTCCACACGGCCCATAGACAAATTCCCCCAAACGCTGTATACTTCTTTTGGCAGTTTAATTAGTGTTCGCCCCGGCGCCGCCATTCTATGCACCGAAAGCGGAGGTGGCCCATGAAGCCAAACAAACAGTTTAATCCCGCGTCGATTCAGGGACCTCCGGACAGGCTCCCAAAGCTCCTTCTGCACAGCTGTTGCGGCCCTTGCAGCACCGCCGTGCTGGAGTGTCTTTTGCCCTATTTCGATGTGGATATTCTCTACTTTAACCCGAACATCCGCCCCGAAGAGGAGTACGACCGGCGCGTTCAGGTTCAGCGGGAGGTGCTGGAGAAGATGTCCCTTCCCCGCCCCGTCAGCCTCGTGGTCTGCGATTACAAGCCGGAGGTGTTTACCGATGCCGTGCGGGGCCTTGAAGGAGAGCCGGAGGGCGGGGCCCGGTGCCTTGTCTGTTTTCGCCTGCGCCTTGAGGAGACGACACGGCGCGCGAAAGAGCGCGGGTACGACGCCTTTGCGACGACGCTGTCCGTCAGCCCCCATAAAGACGCGGACGCCTTAAACCGAATCGGCGCGGAGGCGGGCGAGAAGTACGGGATAACATACCTTGAGGCGAATTTCAAGAAGAACAACGGGTACAAGCGCTCCATTGAGCTGTCCCGCCAGCTGGAGCTTTACCGCCAGAGGTACTGCGGCTGCCTTATGGGATGACACAAGGCCGCCCGCATTTTGTCACTTTAGCAACGAGGGAAAATGGATGTCTAAGTTCTCAACACGAAAAATCGCTTTTGCCGCACTTGTTGCCGCGGTGTACGCGGCGCTGACCATGATTAACCCCTGGGGGTACGGGCCCGTTCAGTTTCGCATTTCGGAACTGCTGTGCATTCTCCCCTTCTTCTTCCCATACTCTGTATGGGGCCTTTTTGTGGGGTGTATTCTCTCAAACCTCATCAGCGCTTACGGTCTTTATGATGTCGTTTTCGGGTCGCTGGCATCGCTTCTAGCCGGCTTTTGCACGATGCAGCTGGGCAAAATCCGCCCCCAGAGCCTCCTGACGAAGGCGCTGGCGTGCCTGCCCCCCGTTATCTTCAACGCCCTGATTATCGGCGGGGTTATCGTCTTATCCGCCTCCACTCCGGGGGAAACGTACTGGTTCACCGCTTTAACTGTCGGCCTCGGCGAGGCGGTGGTGCTCTACGTTCTCGGCCTGCCGGCGATGGTCCTCCTGCCGAAATCGGCGTTCTTCCGGACCCTTCAGTCGCTTTATGCTAAAGAAATCGAGCAATAGAAAGGGGCAAACCCATGAAAGTCAGAAAAGCTGTAATCCCGGCCGCCGGACTGGGCACACGGATGCTGCCGGCGACGAAAACTGTTCCAAAAGAAATGCTCCCCATGGTTGACAAGCCTGTTATCCAGTACATCATCGAGGAAGCTGTGGCTTCGGGCATTGAGGATATCCTCATCGTCACCAACCGGGCCAAGTCCGCCATGGACGATTACTTCGACTATTACCCCGAGCTGGAGGAGCGCCTTCTGCGCAACGGCCGCCAGCAGGAGGCCGCCGCCGTCCGCTACGCGGCGGACCTAGCCAACATCTTCTACGTGCGCCAGAAGGAGACAAAGGGCGTGGGCCATGCCATTTGGCGCGCCAAGCGCTTTGTGGGCAACGAGCCCTTTGCCGTCCTGCTAGGTGACGATATCATGCGCGCCGAGACGCCGGTTCTGAAACAGCTCATGGACGCCGGCGCCAAATACGGCGCCAGCGCCGTGGGGGTGCAGACGGTGGAGGACTGCATGATATCCAAATACTCCTCCGTTAAAGTCTCGCCCCTTGAGGAGCGGATTTATAAAGTGTCCGACATGAACGAAAAACCTAGCCCCGAGGAGAAGTTCTCCAATTACGCCATCCTCGGCCGCTATCTCCTCTCACCGGAGATTTTCGATATTCTGGAAAATACCCCCCCGGGCTACGGCGGTGAAATCCAGCTGACGGACGGACTGCGGCAGCTGTGTCGGAAGTCACCCATGATTGCCGTTGACTTTGAAGGCCGCCGCTACGATACGGGCAACCTCTCAGGCTTCCTCGAAGCCACCATTGACTTTGCCCTCGCCAGTTCGGAAATCGGCCCGTGGATGCGTGCGTTTATCAAGGAAAAGGCAAAGACACTGTAGATGACAAAACACGGCGCCCCTTAAAGCGCCGTGTTTTTTGAAGGAGGTTTTTTCGGTGCCCCAACTGCCCGCCCTTGTGGTTACTCTACTGCTGACTGTGGCGCTGCCCTTTTCTGTCATCGCCTTTATGGCGCGGGGCGATAAAGCCGCCATAAAGACCGCCCTGCTCGGCGGGGCGACCTTTTTCGTCTTTCAGTATCTCCTACGCATTCCCCTCATTCGGCTCCTGTCCAGCCAGAGCCTATCCTTTATTCTTTTTTCCCAAACTCAGCCCGTCCTCTACGCCCTCGTGCTGAGCCTCAGCGCCGCCCTCTTTGAGGAAGGCGGGCGGTATCTCGTCATGCGGCGCCTCGTCAGACGCTACGCCTTTCGGGACGGCTTTATCTTCGGCGTCGGCCACGGCGGCATCGAGTCGTTTCTGCTGGTGGGCCTGCCGACCCTCGCTCTCATCATCTCGCCCATGGAACTCTCCGGTGCGCTGGTGCTCATCTCCGCCGCCGAGCGGGTGTTTGCCATGGTCATTCACGTGGCCTTTTCCCTTATGGTCATGCAGAGCGTGAAAAACAGGCGGATTTTCGGTCTGCTGGCCGCCTTCGCCCTGCACACGCTGGTGAACTTCATCACGCAGATTCTGCAGGTATCGGGGTACCCCGTCTATGTGGTGGAGCTGTTTATCCTCGGATTTATGTTCTTTATGCTGGGCTACATTATCTACATCAGAATGAAGGAAACGGATAAAATGAAAAAGGAGGACGCCGCATGAAAAAAGCCGCTGCCGCGCTTCTTTGCGCCGCTTTACTGTTGACGGCTGCCTGCTCGTCGCAAGCCTTCGAGTTTGACGAAGACGCCGCCGTCTCCGCCGCAAAGGACGTCATTGACCTTGTCTATGTTCTCGACTTTGACGCCATTTACGGGCTGTTCCGCGAAGATGTGCGGGAGCTTGTGACGGCGGAATCTCTTGAGGCGGCCATCGCGCCGATTATGGATCAGTCGGGTGCGTTCGTAGAACACAAGAAGGCGCAAGCCGTCGCCCACAACGATAAACAGTTCGGTGAGATTATCATCGTCGGGGTGCAGACAAAGTACGAAAACGAAACGCTCACCTACACCATCTCCTTCGACAGGGATTTTAACCTCGTCGGACTCTACATCCAGTAAAACAAAAGCGCCGGCGGATGGGATTGCCCCCACTCCGCCGGATTTATATTTTCATCAAGACTAAATGACTGCACAGGTATAGTGCTTTTGTGTTTCAACGTTTCAAGCAAAGCTTTATTTGCCCTATAAGCGGCTTCCAGTGATATGTAAGCAGGCTCAAATCCTAGGTTTTTTTCATAAGAATCAAGATTGAGCTTGTCTGTGCCTTCAGTGGATATTACGCAGAAATAGTAATGAGACTTCATAATGAAAATAGCATCTTTTTCAAAAGTATCTTCTCTCTGCTCCGTTACGGTGCCGATTGGCAAAATTGTATCTTCAATAAGGCAGCCCGTCTCCTCTAAGATTTCACGCTTAAGTGCTTCTAAATGCGTTTCACCTGCCTCAATTCCGCCACCAGGCAATTTATAATCACCTTTGTTTGTATAAATCATGAGAGACATAGTTCAAGTACACTGAATATGCCTTCTTTCCATATTAAATTGACGCCGTTCTTTGAAATAGCCTTTGTAGAAGTGGCCTTAAAAAACGCGGGCTGCGCTGTTATAGCGCAGCCTGTTTTATTCTTCTTGTTCCTCTTGTTCTTCTTCCCTCTCATGAAGGCATTTCACATAGTAGCCGAGGGTCATCAAACTGTCGCTTAGGTGGATGTTCTCAACGGCCACATCCTCCGGCACATTGAGCTTGACGGAGGTGAAGTTCCAAATACCACGAATCCCAAGGCTGATGACAAGGTCCGCTACGTCCTTGGCGTACGTCCGCGGGACGGTAATGACGGCGATGTCCACCTTATTCTCCCGGCAGAACTGGGAGATTTTGTTCACGTGCTGGATGTCGATGTCCCGGATCTTCGTACCCACTAAGTGGGGATTCACATCAAAGACGCCAACGACGCTGTAGCCTTCCTTCTCAAAGGCAGAATGGCGCGCCAGAGCCTGACCGAGATGGCCGGCGCCGATGATAATCATGGTGCGCTGTTTGTTGAGGCCGAGGATGTTGCCAATCTCCTGCCGCAGCTGCTCCACATCGTAGCCGTAACCCTGCAGGCCGAAACTGCCGAAATTGAAGAAGTCCTGCCGCACCTGAGAGGAGGTAATCCCCATCTTTTTCCCCAGATCGCTGGAGGAGACGCGGCTGATGCCCATCTGATGCAGATTGGTAAGGAACCGGTAATATATCGGCAATCGCTTAATTACGATGTCAGGTATCTTCTTTTGCTGTGCCACTTTAACACCCCTTCGACAAGAATAAACCACACACGGCTTGCGCCGTGCGCGTGTATCGGAATCGGCGCCATGCGCCGCAGTATATGAATAATACCGTTAAAACTTTAACACAATTTTCGGTGAGTGTAAAGCGTTTTGGCGGCTTTTGCTTTGACTTTTGGTAAAAACCCATATATAATTGGTAAAAAATTCGCCTCCGGGGCGATTTAAGCGGCTTTGGGCAGAGAAAAGCAGGGCGGGTTTCTTCCCCCGCCCTGCTCGTCGTAAGACTACGATTTAAGAGCAGAACACGGTGATATCGTCCAGCGGCGTGCGGTCACTGCGGAAGTTGTTAATGGCGTTGTCTTCATCCACATAGCCGATGGCGATACCGATGGCAATTTTCGTGTTCTCCGGAATTTTAAGCTCCCGGCGCAGAACCTCCGGATAGTTCACCAGCGTGATAGCCGGAATGGTGTCAAGCCCCTCCTCCACGGCGGCGAGCATGACGCTCTGGGAGAAGGCGCCCAGGTCGTACAGGGACCAGTGCCCCAGCATGGTGTCCATGCACAGGAAGATGACGCAGGGGGCGTCGAACATCCTCTGGTTGAGGGCGCCGAACTGGCCTGCCGCGTCGCCGCAGTCCCGCAACATGGCGGGATATAGCCCCCGCTGGCGCTCCTTGCAGGCTTCCGGCCACTTATCCGGCCGGGCGACCTCCGGAGAGGCCGGTACCCCGTCGGCGTAGCATTTGGCGTATCCGGCGCGCACGCGTTCAAGTGCTGCGCCTTCGGCCACGACGATTTGCCACGGCTGGGAGTTGGCCCAGCTGGGCGTCTTCAGAGACGCTTCCAAAATGGCCCGGAGCTTTTCCCGCTCCACAGGCTGATTCTTAAATGCGCGCATAGACCGGCGCGCCGCGAGAGCTTCTTTCACAGTCATTGTTTTTCCCTCCCTCAGTATCAGACAATGCGGCTTATAACGCTTTTCTCGCGCTCCGGCGCCGGCGGCAGTTTCCCGGCGGGGTAGCCGAAGGCGGCGCCGTAAAAGGGCTCGTACCCTTCCGGTATCCGGAGAAGCTCCGCCGCTTCCGGTTTCACGAGCCAGAAGCGCAGAAGACCGAGCCACACCGAGCCGATGCCGAGACTGTGGGCGGCGAGGAGCATATTCTGCATCGCCGCAGAGCAGTCCACAGGATAGGCGATGGCGTCTTTCCTGCCGGAGACGAAAATCACCGTAGGCGCGTTGTACGTGACCTGGAAGTTCGGGTCAGCTCCCGTCTTCCGCACCCACTCGTTATCGGATTTGGCCATTTCTGCGCTCGTCTCGCGGTTAATGAGGTCCAGCAGCTCCCTGTTCTGGACGACGGTGAAATGCCACGGCTGCTGGTTATGGGCCGTGGGGGCGTAAAGTCCCGCTTCGAGAATGGCCTCAAGGGCGCTCTCGTCGATTTGCCGGCTCTCGTAGGCGCGGATGCTGCGGCGGTTTAAAATTGCGGAGAGAACTTCGTTCATCATGCGTCTCCTTTCGCAAGTCTGTTACCAATAATTTACCGTGCCGGAAGGTATTATGCAAGAGTGTGTTATTCTCAATTTAAGGAGGAGAGCAAAATGCGCCTTATGGTTTGGTATCTGGGCCACAGCGGCTTTGCCGTGAAGGCCGGTGACCATTTACTCGTGTTCGACTATTATTTAACAACCCCCGAGCCGCCCCGACAGGGCCTTGAGGGGGGCGTCATTGACGCGGAGACGCTGGGAAAATTCAAAACCGTCACGGTTTTCGCCTCCCACGCCCACCCGGACCATTTCACCCCCGAAATCCTCAAATGGGCTGACAGTCACCCGAATATCCGCACCGTCCTCTCCCACGATATCCGCCACAAGGCCCCGAACGCAATCGTGGCGCATCCCGATAAAACATACGATTTGGGGGACATGACGGTTCAGACCCTTCCCTCCACGGACGAGGGCGTGGCCTTTATCGTGACGCTGGGGGATGTGCGGCTGTACCACGCCGGCGACCTCAACTGGTGGCACTGGGAGGGGGAGCCGGAGGAGGACAATCGTGCGCAGGAGCGAGATTACACAGCGCAAATGGCGAAAATCCGCGGCACACGCTTTGACGCCGCCTTCGTCCCTGTAGACCCGCGTTTGGAGAAGGAAGCCCTCTGGGGCATAAACGCCTTCATGGCGGCGGCGGAGGCGAAAAACGTCTTCCCCATGCACTTCTGGGACGATTATTCCATCTTTGACCGGATTGACACAGACCCCGCCGCGCAGCCGTATCGGGACCGGGTGCGGCGCATCACCCGCCGCGGTCAGCGGTTTGAGCTGGAAGCTTAAACGGGTGCTGGGGGCAGGCTTTGAGCCTTCCTGTCATGATGCGGTACAGAACAGAAAATCAGCATAGAAAAAACAGGCGGCGCCGTGAATGGCGCCGCCTGTTTATCGTGGGCGTGATATTGAGCGCTTTATCCGGCTAGCTTTTCTTTGCCAGAATCCGCTGGATGGCCGGCAGCAGCGCCGCCGTCACCACCGCTGTAATCACAATTTCCGGGAGCATATAGCTGCCGTTGTATGTAAGGGAGTAGTACCAGACGGACACGTTCTCCGGCGCGAAGGACTCCCAAATTAAAATTCCCGAGAGGAAACTGCAGATAAAGCGGAAAAAGGATACCACAGCCGCCCCCACGGCGCCGGAGAGGGCAAGGCTCTTAAACCGCCTTCCGAAAAAGGCGGCGGTGCCCAAAAGGGTGAAGGCCAGCACATAGTCGAGTAAAATCACGCCGGCAAAGGCCGAAAAGGTGGCCACCGGCGGCGGGTAAAAGCCAAGGGCCATCTGCAGAAGGCTGTGGACAAGCCCCGTGGCAAGCCCCCACTTGACCCCGTGGCGGTACGAGACGAGCACCAGCGGCACCATGCTGGCCGCCGTGACGGACCCGCCCTGCGGCAGGTTAAAGATTTTGACGAAACTCAATACCGTGGCCAGGGCAATCATCATGGCACATTCCACTAAATTACGGGTGGCGTTTGTTTTCATTGTGACTCTCCTTATCCATTCGCATTTGAACGACATAAGGGAACTCGACCTAATATTTAGGGTACAAAAAAAGCACTCTGAAATGCCCAGAGTGCGGCATTTCATTTCCTACGCTGGCATTACCCAGATCAGGTCAGAGGGTTTACGGCGTCATTCCGCCGACTCTCAGCCGAGACTACTCAGCACCCCTTATGCAGTTGTTCTGGTCTGATTATGACATAAATTCCCTGACCTGTCAACAAAAAAGCGGGGGAGCTTTCGCTCCCCCCCACTGAAGGTACGGCGGCTTCAAACCACCCCGCTACTGTTTCGGGATGCTACGCTCGGCTATTTCGATGGCTTTGCGCACCATGTTGCCGCAATCTCGCGATGTGACGTCGCCCCAGCCGGCATTTTTAACGGTGTCGTATACGCCCAGCTCACGGGCAATCTCCATCTTGAGATTTTCGGACATCATGCCCCGATTCCCCATTTATGCTGCCTCCTCACATTTGGAAAACCAAACCGCGGCACTTTCTTTACTTTGATCCGTGCAGTCCACGGGTTCTCAAAGCATCGTTAGTATTTGAATCGGCGCGCTGTTTATGTTGTGAGAAATCTAGCGGCTTTCCCCGATTTTTCAAGTCGCAAAAGAAGCTTGTTCATGCGCTCGGACGTGTCTTCACGCTCTTTATAGACCCATTCAGGTTCAAACTGGGCGCCAAAATTTTTCGAAAATGAATAATAAAGGCAGAGTTTTTGATAATAGCGCTCCAGATCCTGAAGCTCAAAGCCCGTCTCCTCCGGTCGGGGAACGGTCGTTTTTTTGCGGATGAAAAAGGCGTCCACGTAGTCTAGGAGCGTCTGCATCAGCTCGAAACTGCGCACGTCGAAGGGCAGCGTCATGAGCCGAAAGGCGATGGGCTCCGGAAGCTTAAAGGGGGCTATGGCGTCCAGCACCAGAAGATAGTCCCGCACGTCCATCTTGCGGTAATAGCCCAGCTTCTCCTCCGTCACGCTCCACAGAGCCAGCTTCTCCCGCAGGGGAAGCTCCTTAATCTCAAGCAACGCCTCGCTGGGGCCCAGCACCGCCTGCTCCAGAGGCTCGTCCTCCGTCTCAAGGCACTCCCGCAGATAGTCTGCGCCGCCGTCTTCCATTGCGGCCACGTAGCCCACGTCGTAGATACCCTGCCTGCCGGCGCGGCCGGCGATTTGCTTGACTTCCTGGGACGTGAGAAGCCTGCGCTCGTTGCCGTCAAACTTCACAAGGTCGGTGAAGATAATGCGGCGGATGGGGAGATTGACCCCCATGCCGATGGCGTCCGTTGTGACGAGGACGGTGCTCTCTCCGCTGAGAAAATCGCGGTACTGCATACGGCGCACTTCCGGCGGCAGGTCCCCGTAAATCACGCTGGTGCGTATGCCCTTGGACTGGTACAGCGCCGCCAGCTCTAAAACGCCCCTTTTGGAAAAGGCCACCAGAGCGTCTCCCCGCTCCACCTGCCGGAGGGTGAAGGGCTTGTCAACGACCTCAAGGGGCGTTTTGCGCTTGTACTCGATTACTTCCACTTCGTCGCCGCAGTCTTCCAGAATACGCATGAGAAGGGCTCGGGCGTTTTCCGCGCCGCAGATATGAATTTCCGGACAGCACAGCCCCAAAACGGCCCGGGTCCACGCCTGTCCCCGCTGGGTGTTTGCAATCATCTGAATTTCGTCGATGACGCACACGTCGTACCGCCGCGCAATGTCCAGCTTTTCGATGGTGGAGCAGACGTGGCTGGCCCCCTCCACTAAAAGCTCCTCCTCACCGGTGATGAGATTTGTGGGGATGCCGTTTTCGTTGAGTTTTTCAAAGTTTTCAAGGGCCAGCACCCGAAGGGGCGCCAGATACGCCCCGTTTTTCGCCTGCATCAGGCGTTCGATGGCCCGGTACGTCTTGCCCGTGTTCGTCTCGCCCAGGTGGACGATGACCTTTCGCCGCATGATGCGGGCGCGGGGGTATTCGTCCTTCGGGTTATCCGCAAACCGGCGGGACATCTCCTGCCGCACCCGCCGCGGGATGTGGTGCGTGACGAGGACGGAGATGATGCCGGACTGCAGGTATCCCCGCCGGTCCTCCGCCACCACTTCCTCGAAGGTGTAGTTCGTCCCCTTCTGCTTGTTATAGTGGTTTAAAAGTCGGGCTGAGACGGTGTCTAAAAGGTCGATGTAGCCCTGGAGGACGTCCTCATACCCGTCCAGCTCGGCCCACTGCATCCCCCGCAGAGCCTTGATTTTTTTACGCAAGGATGCTTCGTGGTCCCAGAGTTTCTTATCCTTCGTACTGTTGACGATTTGCTCTGTGCGCCGGAGCGTTTTCTTGATTTGATCAAATTCCCGCTGGATTCTTCTGTGTTTTTTCATGGACTCACCTG
The DNA here is from genome assembly GCA_012838125.1 of Papillibacter sp. GTDB lineage: Bacteria > Bacillota > Clostridia > Oscillospirales > Oscillospiraceae > Sporobacter. The sequence continues at coordinate 18,627 of DUPW01000015.1, read as the reverse complement.
CCTTATTCCGTCTCTTAATCATAGCCTTTGCTCTGCTTCGCTCGTTATTCCTGTTTCCCGTTTTCCGTTTAAATCGACTCGAAAAGCTGCATAATCGCCCGTTCCGTAACCGGCATGGTAACAGTGGCGGAAAATCCCTCCTGCAGGGCTTGTGCGCGCTGAGTTTCCTGCGAAATTACGGCGACGATGGCGATGTTGTTCTCTTTTGCGGTTTTCATCATGTCACCTAAAAGCTCGGGCGGTATCTCCGGCGCAGGGTAGTCCACGAGGACGAGACGGGGCGAAAAGGCCTTCATGCGCAAAATCCCGTCTTCCGCCACGGCGGCGGTGTACTGAACGTCCGGGCGCTGCCGGAGCGTTCGCGCCACGGCAAGGCGGCTTTCACGGTTTGAGGTAAGGTGCAGAATCTTCTTCTCTTTCACCGGTTTCCGCTCTTCCATTTGCTTTAAATATAAAGGAAGCACCACCGTAAAGATGCTGCCCTCCCCGAGGGTGCTCTCCACGTGGATTCGGCCCCCTAAAAGCTGCACAAGCTGGCGGACAATCGCAAGGCCAACGCCCGTCCCCTCCACAATCTCCGAGCTGCGCTCAAGGCGTGTAAAGGGGCTGAAAATCTCGTCCATCTCCTCCTTGCGTATGCCGATGCCTGTGTCTTTAATGTGGAAGCGGATAATCTCGCCCTCCACGGTGCAGGAGTAGTGGACGCTGCCCCCCGGCTTGTTGTACTTAATCGCGTTCGTCAGGAGGTTGAGGAGAACCTGCTTCAGGCGCGTCCGGTCCGTCTGAATGACGAGGCTCGGCGCGGGGCTCACATGAACGGTCACCCGGTTCTTCTCCGCAAAGGGCGTGACGATGGTCACCGTCTCGTCCACCACGGAGCGGACGTTCACGGCGCCGACGGTAACGCGCAGTTTCCCCGACTCGATGCGCGCAAGGTCGAGGACGCCGTTAATCAGCCCTAAAAGATGCTGCCCGGCGCTGATGATTTCACCCACGTATTCACGCTGAACGGTGGTGAGCTTGCCGGCGCCGTCCATCTCCAGAATCTGAGCAAAGCCTAAAATGGCGTTGAGGGGCGTGCGCAGTTCGTGGCTCATGTTGGATAGAAACTGGGATTTGGCCCGGCTGGCCGCTTCCGCGGCGTCCCGCGCCCTGATGATGGAGTGCTCCATCTCGATGCGCTTTGTATTGTCCCGCACGGAGATGATGACCCGGGGCGGCTCCACGTCGATGCGGGCAAGGCGGGAAATATACCAGCGCTTGCCGTAGCGGGTGGGGATTTCAAAATCCATGAGCATGGGCTCACCTGTGTCGATAACCTGATTAATCGCCGCGATGGTGCGCCGCTCCACAGGTGTTCCGATGGTGCCGAGCCAGTGGAGAAGGCGCTCAAATTCCTCCGTCTCCGCTTTCGGGCCGGCCACGACGGGGTGGAGATCGGCGCCGTCCCGCCCGGCTTCCAAGAGAAAGTCGTCCACAGAGCTGAGGGCCGCTTTGAGATACGCCTCCTTCTGGCGAATCTCGTTGTTCATGAGAATCAGGGACTTGTTCGTGTCCCCAAGGCGCCAGCCCGTTTCGGCGACGAGCTTGAGGGTTTCTTCAATTTCAATCGTCTGCGCCTCGGGCGCCTTCTGATAGTAATCCCCCTGGGCGATGCGCTTGATGAGGCGGTTCAACTCCAGAAGGGACGTACTCGCCTTCTTGCTGAAGCCTTCACAGCGCAGGCGCTGTACTTCCGTAAAGATTACGAAAAACAGAACCGATATCCCCAATAGGAAAAGGCCTACCCGCTCAACTCCCTCGGAAACCGTATAGACTTTTTCATACATCTTCTTCTCGCAGACGACCACAAGCAGTTTCCAGCCCGTTTCAGCCACCGTGTTCCACGCCACCACCCGCGGCTCGCCGCGGACGGTAATCTTGGAAAACCCCGTTTCGCTTGCGGTTATCTGTGGCACAAGGTCGGCAAATTCCGTGCTGTTGATGTCAATCCGCCGCTCCAGGGCGGAGGCCCAGTTCGGCGGCATGGACGTGGGTACGTCAATCCCCCAGTCGGCGCGCCCCTGTTTCGGGACGGCCATGGCGTTGCCCCCGTCTCCTATTAAAATCGCGTATCCGCCCCAGGGCGTCTCCATCTCCTCAATCTGCTTCGTGATATGGCTGACGAGGATGTCCGAACAGTAGATGCCCTCCATGTTGTCGCCGATGTACACAGGCGCCACGGCTGAAATCATGTAGCCCAGCCCTGAAAAGCTGCCGTACGCCGTCGTCCAGCGCACCTCACGCTCCGGGTTGTATTCCGGCCCCGTCTCATAGTAGAAGTTGTACTGCGTTATATCAAATTTCGGCACAAAGCGCGTGGCAGGGTCCAGATAGGGATAGTATGTGATGAGCCCGTCGTGGGAAAAGAAGTACGAGGCGGCGATTAAATCGTTGCGTTTGGCGACGCTCTCAATAAACGTCTCCAGCGTGAGCACCCGGGCCACTTTCTGGCGCTGCTCTTCCTCAACGGGCACAATTCCGTTATAATAGACACTGATGCCCCCGGTGTCCTGCGTGGTAAAAAACTCCCCGCTGGGCGAATAGGCCAAGCGTTTTTGGTCCTTTTCGGTAAGCTGCGCAGGCTGCTGCAGCGCACGGGACATCGCCTCGGACAGCAGCACCGTGTCGTTTGCAACGCCGTGCAGCTGCACGTTGATAAGCTCCGCCTGCAATCGGGCGGCTTCGTTGAGCTGTGTATCCGCCTGCTCCATGACGTGGACCGACATCTCGTTTTTAACCCAGTTGTTCGCGGCGAAATAGCTCATCACAAGAAGCACTTCGATGAGCAATAGCGGGATAATGACGGTCTTGTAGTACGCCTGCCAGATAAAGTCATAGAGCTTTATTTTCTTTTTTTTCCGTTTCACCGCCATGGCTCTCATCCCCCGCTTTGCGTGATCATCCGGCCTTTTCCAATATTTTCCCCAATACTCTCAAAGACCCTATGTTGCTTTTTTCTTCCAACCGTTATATAATCAGGCATCATTCTCAGTTTTATCTCTGCCAGTTTGGAAGGAGGTGCGCCAAAATGATTAAAGCCATTGTCATAGATGACGATTTGCCCTCGATACGCGTGGTGGAACACTTTATCGGCGCGTATCCTGAAGTCGAGCTCATCGGCTCCTTTACAGACCCGGCGGAAGCCCTCGCGCGGATGGAATCTAGCTCCCCCCACATCGTGTTCCTCGACATTCGCATGGGCGCCCTTTCCGGAATGGATACGGCGAAGAAAATCCTCGCCATCAGCCCCGATACGGACATTATCTTCACCACAGCGTACGATAATTACGCCATCGAGGCCTTTGAAATCAACGCCACGGACTATCTCGTCAAACCCATCATGAAACCCCGGTTTGACCTGACTATGCAGCGCGTCCTGAAAAAACACGCGCCACCGGAGACGGATCACCTGCGCGTTACATGCTTCGGGAAGTTTACCATCTCCCGGCCGGAGGCCGCCCCCGTCCGCTGGCGGACGGAAAAATCGAAGGAGCTGGCGGCCCTCCTCGTCCATCACCGGGGCAGCGTCGTCTCCCGGGACGAGATTATCGAGCTGCTCTGGCCGGACACGGAGCCCAGCCGCGCCGCAAGGTATCTGCATAACAGTATTTATTATATCAGAAAAAGTCTGGAAGGCTATAAAATCTGTCCATCGGTGATGAAAATTGCCGGAAGCTATTCCATGATGCTGTCAGATTCCGTCGAAGTCGATTACGACCAGTACGAAAAACTCTACTCAAAGGCGGACAAGTCCCTTGCCGACTTAGAGGCCCTCTATAATCTGCTCAAACACGATTTCATGGAGGGCGAAGACTGGGACTGGGTTCTTTTGCAGCGGGAGATATTACAAAAACGTTGCGTCGAAATCGCCCTCCGTCTGGGAAGGCTCTATTTCAAAGCGGAGGAGTTTACGAAGGCGGAAAGCGTCCTGCGCAAGGCCTACCTCAAGGACCCCTACGAAGAGCACACTGTGGAGGTTCTGCTTCGGTTTTACATGAAATCCGGCCAGAAGGCCGCGGCCCTTCGGCTCTATGAAGAATACGAACACATGATGCGACACGAGCTGGGCATCCCGCCCGAGGAACATATTAAAAAACTCGTCGCCCCCCTGCATTGACATTTTTGTCCATGCCCTGCCATTTGCGGGGTTTTCTTTTTCTGTCTTGGTTTTTGATGGAAATATGTAGTACCATTGTCTCATCAGATACGGTCTAAAAATATCTCAACGCACTGAAAGGAGATATGTGCAATGCTCAAGTACCCCCATCTTTTTGAGCCGATTCGACTCGGCAACACCGTTTTTAAAAACCGCCTGTTCGGGGCTCCCATTTCCGGGCGAATCTTTGAGAATCTCTCCTGGAGCAACGAGAACGATATCGCGTTCTTCGAGCAGAAAGCCATCGGCGGCGCGGCCTCCGTCTGTCTGGGCGACTGCGTTGTAGACTCAAAACTCGGCAAGTCCCGTGAGCCCACCCTCTCCTTTGACGATCCGGCCTGTGAACGCGTCATGAACCAGCTGGCCGGCGCCATCCGGCGCCACGGGGCGGTGGCCTCCGTGGAGCTGCAGCACACGGGCATCTACGCCCACTTATCCCGTGAAAGGGGCGAGGTCATCTACGGCCCTTCCGAGGGGGTGGACAGTGAAGGCAACGTCTATTACGAAATGCCGGAGGACGTTATTGAGTACATCATCGAGGCCTTTGCCGCTGCGGCGGCACGGGCCAAGCGGTGCGGGTTCGGCATGGTCACCCTCCACGGGGGACACGGATGGCTTCTTTCCCAGTTTATGTCCTCGAAGGTCAACAAGCGGAAGGACCGCTGGGGCGGCTCAGTGGAAAACCGCATGCGCTTTCCCATCGCCGTCTGTCAGGCGGTGCGCCGGGCCGTTGGCCCCGGGTTCCCCATTGAAATCCGCATCAGCGGCTCGGAAGTGACCCCCTTAGGCTACGACCTTGACGAAGGCATCGCCATCGCCAAAATGCTGGACGGCCACGTGGACCTTATCCACGTCTCCGCCGGACACCACGAGCGGCCGGAGGTCTTCACCGTGACGCATCCGAGCCTCTTTATGGAGGACAGCGCCAACATCATTTACGCCGCGGAGATTAAAAAGCACGTGAAAACGCCCGTGGCCTCCGTGGGCGCCCACTGCGACCCGGAACTCATGGAGGAGATTATCGCCTCGGGCAAGGCAGACGTCATTCAAATGGCCCGGGCCATCATGGCCGACTCCGACCTGCCCCGCAAAGCACGGGCCGGTGAGGATGTTCGCCCCTGCCTGAGGTGTCTTGCCTGCTTCTCCCACATCATCACAAACTACCAGACGTACTGCGCCGTGAACCCCCTCATCGGTCGGGAGCTGGAATACCGCTTTGCCCAACCCCCGGCGGAGAACAAAACCGTTCTCATCGCAGGCGGCGGCGTCGGCGGGTTGCAGGCGGCCGTCACCGCGGCGAGAAACGGCCACAAGGTCATCCTCTGCGAAAAGAGCGACAAACTCGGCGGCGTTCTGCGCTGTGAAGACCATGTGCCCTTTAAGAAGAAAATCAAGGAATATCTGGACTATCAGGTCCGCATGGTGGAAAAGGCGGGGGTGGAGGTGCGCCTGAACACGGAGGTAACACCCGAATACGCCGAGGAAATAAAGCCCGACGTCATCATCGCCGCCCTCGGCGCCCGTCCTGTGTGCCTGCCGATTTCTGGGGCGGATTTGCCCCACGTTTTCACCGCCGAGGGGATGTACGGCGCACCGGATCAGGCCGGTGAGCGGGTTGTGGTGCTGGGAGGCGGCCTTGTGGGTCAGGAACTGGCCGTCTACCTTGCCGGCATGGGGCGCGACGTGACAATCGTGGAGATGCAGCCCGCCCTCAACAGCGGCGGCAACGTCCTCCATCAAATGGCCCTCGATGTGGAAATCCAGCGACTTGGCATCAAGACCTCCCTCTCCACGAAGGCCCTCGCCATTGACGAAAAGGGCGTCTCGGCGGAGCGGGACGGAGAGACGGTGTTCTTCCCCGCCAACACCGTGGTATGCGCCGTGGGTCAGGTGCCGCTGTCAGAGGAGGCATATGCCCTCTCCTCCTGCGCACCGGAGTTTTACGTCGTGGGCGACTGCACCGAACCGAAAAACATCATGCAGGCCACGTCCATGGCTGACGCCGCGGCCCGCAACATTGGGCGGTTCAGTTCGTAAAAAGAAGATGCGCCCCAGCCATACCGAGCGGCTCCGCTCGCACTGCCGTGACGCATCCGAGAACGCCTTTTCCGCGAAGCGGCCACACTTATTGCGGAGTATAACGACTGTGCAATGTCTTTTTTCTCAAATCCGGCTCTCGGCGGCATTATGAAGTCAGCCCGCATACACTCTGCGCCTTTCCTGCGCGGTGTTTTGCCCAAGGCGGCGCTTTGACGGCCACATCGCATCGGCATTTTGCCGCAGCAGTTTAAGTGAGCAGGCACATCGCCCATCATAGCGTCAAGCGCTGAGCCGAAACGGGCCAACGAACTTACAGAAATACGCAAGCATCTTTCACATTGCACCCTTCGCGCCCGTGGGCATCGTTAACATAAGCTACTCGTAGCGTTTACATAAAAGACGGCAGAATCAAAGGTAATTCTGCCGTCTTTTCTATTCGTTTACCGCATCTTCACCGATGAGCTTTTCAAAATCGATGACGTCCAGCAGCCGCCCGAACTTCTCGCCCACTTTCCTGTAATGGGCGCACTGAAAATAGCCCAGCCGGCGAAACAGGGCGATGCTGCGGGTGTTCTCCCCGCTGATGGCGGCAATCAGCGCGCGAAAACCGCGCTCCTTTGCATACTTCTCGATAAACCGTACCGCCGCCTCCCCGATTCCCGCACCGCGGTTTTCTTTTTTTTATGTAAACCGCTATGTCCGCCGTGTCTCGGTACGCCTCCCGAAGGTGGTGCACCGACAGACCCACGTACCCGATTACTGCGCCGTCTAGGATTATGACGAAAGTGGCGTGCCGGGGGTCCGGGTGAAACACGAGGGTGCGCATCTCGTCCATGGTGAGCGGCTTAATGTGAAAGGTCACCGTGGTATTGACCACATAGTCATTATATATGGCCAGCACCTCCGGCAGATATTTCTCCGCCATGGGCTCAAACCGAAGGGCGGCGGGGCTTCTCTCTCTCATCTGTCAAATTCCCTCACTTAAAAACTCAAAATACAGCGGTCGGAGCATAAACTTCCGGAGGGGCATCTCCCTTTGGTTGGTCGCCAGATACAGCTTCGTGTACGCCGCTTCAAAGGACATCAGGGGAAGAGCCACAGCCCCCGCCTGAAGCATCTCGTGGGTCGTGACATACAATTCCCGCCCGCCCTTTACAGACTGGAGGAATACCTCAACCCCCTCCGCCCGGCACCGGCGGATAAACTCCTGCAGTCCGTGCCGGCCGGGGTGGGAGCAGGCCGTGGCCGAGTGGTACAGGCGGTGGAGTACGGCTTTCACATTCGATTGGCTGAGGTCAAAGAGTGTATAGTCAAGCCCCGGGTAAGGCGATATCGCCAGGACTTCGTTTTGAAAAGTGCGCGGGGCCGTAACCGGAGCCCTTGGCGCAGCAAGTTCCTGACGCGTCGGGTTCCCCATACGGCTGTGGAGATTCAGGCGCCCGTCCTCCATGGCGCCCAAAGGGCCGCCATCGAAACCGGAAAAATCATCGGCGTATAAATCCGCCTCCACAAGGCGTGTGGCGAGGAAGACATCCATTACGCCGCGGCTGTTTTCGTACACGACGAAAACGCCGGGCAAATTCTCGTTTTTTATCAGCGCCACGGCAGCGGCGAAATTGCGCACCCCGTTTGTCCGCGGGTCGGACAAGGGCGTGCCGCTTGCTGTTAATACAATGGGGATGCCAAGGCTCCCGTAGAGATAGCCCAGAAGAGCGGCGGTGTATGAGAGGGTGTCCGACCCGTGGGTGATGACGACGCCGTCGTATTGCGCCATGTCGGCGCCGTCCAGCGCCGCAACAAGCGTTTGCCAGTGGGCGGGCGTGCAGTTTTCGCTGAGCATCTCCATGGGGCGGATAACGTGAAACTGAACATCTGCGCCCCCCGCTTCGCGCCAGTAGCGCTCCAAAAGCTCGCTTCCTGTTTTGCTGTTGACGTCAATGACGCCGCCTTGCGGGGCGCTGCCGATGGTGCCCCCCGTGAAGACAACGAGGATGTTTCTCAATACGCTCCCTCCCAAAATCTATTGCGCCGGCCCGTGCGTGATAGATGCGCCAATGTACAGTAACTCACGAACTCCCGCAATGCCAAAAATCGAATATACCGGAGTGTGCGAAGACTGCGCCATTGTGCTGAAACCTGCCCACACTCATGCGTTTTTCAAACCCGATTGCGCCGTTTGGCGCAATCGATTTTGCCCATTTATTCCATAAAGAGACGTTTTTCTCAGATTAACACAGGCTTTCGATAAATTCAATCAGCAGCGCACAAGGGCTTTTCAAAATGTGCGCCCTTTCCCCGCAATTATAATGCGATAAGAGGAAAAATGTCGTATTTGCAAGGGTTTCAATAGTCGTTGAATCCTGATTCAACCTATTATTCGACGCTATGTGAGCTTTTTCGTTCAAATTTTATGATTGAACAATCGTTCAATTTTTATTCTGGGCGTCACTTTTCGGTATTTCGCCCGATAGGAGGGAGCGGACGGCCTTGCCGATTTCGGCGTAGCTGGTGCAGCGGCAGATATTGCTGTCCAGCCACGCGTCAATGACATGGTCAGGCGGGTTAGGGTGCTGCGTCCGCAGGGCGTGGCAGACCATGAGAAAGCCGGAGGTGCAGTAGCCGCACTGGAAGGCAAACTGCTCGATGAAGGCCTTCTGCTCCGGCGCAGACTGGAGCCCCTCCACGGTGAGGATATCGTGCCCCGCCACTTCCACGGTGAGCATCAGGCAGGATTTCACGGGACTGTTGTCCACCAAGACGGTGCAGGCGCCGCAGTCGCCGTTGCGGCAGCCCGGTTTTGCGCCGGTGAGCCCGAGGCGGTTTCGGAGCGTGTCCAAAAGAAGCTCGCCGGGCGGGACGGTGACGGTGCGGCTCTGCCCGTTCACCCGAAGCTCCAAATCCGTTTTTTCCTTGTAGGCAATCATACCATGGCCCCCTCCCGCTCCATCGCGAAGATTTCCATAATTGCACGCTTGAAGGCGAAAAGCCGGTATTCCGAGGAGCCGTACACGTCACTCACCGCGCCGGGGCGCAGCTCCTCCACGATTTTATCCGCCCGCAGGCGGGGGACGGTGCGGGTGTCATTGAGAATCTCCTCCAGCGCCATGTCCCGAAAGGGGTTTTCGTGGACGCCGGAGACGGCAAAGCGCAGGTATCCGTCCGTCTCCAAGGCGCAGACGGTGGCGATGGGGTAGTCGATTTTTTCGTTTTTCGTCTTCTTCACGTGGCCGTGCCGCGCCCGGGCAAACTCACGGGATACGCTGCATCCTGTGAGAAGGGCCCCCGTCGGAAGGTCGAGCCTTCCGGAGAAGATTTGGTGGATGGAGACGCTTTGCGCCCCGTCATTTGTGAAAACCGTCATACCCGCGTCTGCCAGAAGAAGGGGTAAAACGCACTCCCTGTACCGAATCGTGCCGGCGAGGTTGCCCCCGAGGGTGATGCGCTGCTGCATGGTGTGGTCTGCGATGCGCGCACCCGTGCGCCCGAGAAGGGGAAACAGCCCCGATCGCTCGATGGCCCCGAGGGAGACGGCGGAACCGAAATAGAATCTCTCCCCCTCCTCCCCTATCGCCGTGCAGTCTGGGATGGCTTTGATGTCGATGACGGCACCGAATCGGCGGTTTCCCACCCGGGCCATGGTGAGAAGCTCGCTGCCGCCGCCGTAGTAGACCGGCTCCATGCCGCTTCGGGCAAGCTCCTGATAGAGGCTCACCGCTTCGGCGGCGGAGTCCGGGCGGAAATAGGCAAAGTCAAAGGGAATCATAAGGGCTTCTCACTCCTTATCAGCCAAATCTTCTCCGGTGTGACGGGCAGCTCGTCCAGCGAGACCCGCGCCGCTAGAGACAGGGCGTTTGCCAGCGCCGCCGGCATGCCGATGGCGCCGTGTTCACCGATCCCCCGAGCGCCAAAGGGGCCCTCTACGTTGGGTGTCTCCACAAACTGTGTGAGATACTCCGGCGTCTGGCTAAAGTGCATCACTTTATAAGAGCGCAGGCTCGAGTCGAGAATACGCCCGGAGGGGTCAAACTCCAGCCCCTCCCGCCCCGCCTGCGAAAGCCCCATGGCCATACCGCCCCGCACCACGGCGTGGGCCGCTTCGGGGTTTATGATTTTTCCTGCGTCCAGCACCGTGGCGGCCCGAAGAAGCCGATAGGAGTGGTCCGTTGTGTCGTACTGCACCTCCACCGCCTGGGCGCCCACGGTCCAGTAAGGCCCCGCTCGTCCGTGGCCGGTGTGGCGGTCAAGGGTCGTGAGGTTTTGCATGGTGACGCTGCCCCGCCCTATGACGCGCCCGCCCACGGTGTTGCCGTGTTGGAACTTATACCCCCGGCATATCGATTTTATCTCCACATACTGCGCCGGGTCGCTCCTGCGGGATACCCGCCCCCCGGAAACGTCTAAATCCTCCGATGCGCAGCGCATGGAGAGGGCGGCAAGGCGCCTAAGCTGTTTCTTTGCGTCCTCTACCGCAGATAAAATCGCCCGTCCCAGCAGAAATGTCGTCATGCTGGCCACGGTTTTCCAGTGCCGGGGCGCGGCGTCGGTGGAAACGGCCATGGTGACGTGGACGTTTTGCACATCCATCCCCAGCGCCGCGGCGCAAATCTGCGCCGCCGTTGTGCGCATGGCGGGGCCGATTTCCACGCAGGCTACCTGCAGGGTGACGGAGCCGTCGTCATTAAAAAGCAGCACGGCGGAGGAGCCGGCGTCCGGCGGGGAGCTGGAGGTTTTCCAAATCATCGCAAGGCCTTTTGCGTAGACGAACTTCCCCTCCTGCCGAATCGGACCTTCCTCCCACCGGATGAGCTTCTTCAGCCCCTCAAGGCACGCTTCGGGATTTCCCAACGTGCTCTCCGTGACGGTGAAGTTCGTAGGCGCCGTATCCCCCGGCCGGATGAGGTTGATATTGCGCAAGGCGGCCGGGTCCCGCCGCAGGCTCGCAGCCAGTTTGTCAACGGTGCGCTCGATGCAAAAGGTGGAGGTGATGTGCCCGAAGCCCCTAAGGGACGTGGCATAGGTGTGGTTTGTGTAGACGGTGACGCACTCGCAGAAAACGTGCTCAATGTTATACGGCCCCGTGCAGTCAGCCAGAATGGCCCGGGCCATGCGGGGGCCCATGTCGGTGTATGCGCCGGTGTCTAACAGGACGCGCATCTCCAGCGCTTTGAACTTGCCCGTATTGTCCGCCCCCAGGCGCACGTAGACCTCCGCACCGATGCCCACGGGGGAGGTGGCGATGTCCTCCTCCCGAGTGTTGGCGAGACGGACGGGCCGGCCCCCCACGGCGCGGGAGGCCAAAACCGCCAGTATCTCCAAATCCACCCCCGCCTTGCCGCCGAAAGCCCCGCCCACAAAGGGGGCGGTGACCTGCACCTTCCCCATGTCCACGCCGAACAGGGAGGCAATCTCCTTCTGCACCTCGTGGGGCGCCTGAGTGGATGTGGTGATATGAATCACGCCGTCGCCGTCGATGCGTGCCTGGGCGGCCCGTGTCTCCAGAGCCGCATGGTCCGTGGGCGGATGGGTGTAATAGGCGTCGATAACGGTGTGGCAACTCAGGAGCGCCTTCTGGGCGTCTCCCTTAATAAGGCGGATGCGGTCGCACACGTTGGTGCCGGGCTCGGGGTAAATCTCGTCCACCACTTTTTTATACGCCCCCAGCGTCTCGTGCAGGAGGGGTGCGCCGGGGCGCAGCGCCTCCGAAGGGGTGAAAACGGGCCGGATGGGCTCGTATTCCACCTCCACAAGCAGTGCCGCCTGAGCCGCCGCGGCGTCACTTTCCGCGATGACAAGGGCCACCGGCTCCCCGAAATACCGCACCTTGCCCTGCGCCAGCGGAGGCCGGTCGGCAAGGAGGGGCCCGCAGAGCATGGTGGCGTCCGCTCCCGTGAGAACGGCGCACACCCCTTTGAGGGCGGCGGCGCGGGATATGTCTGTATGACGGATGAGCCCGTGGGCGCAGGTGGATGTGACGATTTTCGCCGTGAGCATCTGCGGGGTGCGCCCGTCATCCGTATAAACAGCCGTGCCGGTGACTTTGCTGCGAGCGTCTTTTCGTCGCACTGCGGCACCGGCCAGAGTTATCTCCATTTTGATCGATCACCACCTTTGAAATAGCATAAGCCAATCCCGCCCGCCCTATACAGAAAAAGGCTGTGGACAGTAAGCACGCTATGCCCGCGTGCGTGAAAAAACTGACGCCGTTATTATCGCCGACGGAGAACACGCAACACCCGCACCGAAACGGGAGAGTTGCGCGGGTGGCTACAGTATAAAAAAAGGAACGACGCCCGCACCATGAAACGAAAAAGCCCCGCGCCGGAAACCGGCGCGGGGCTTACTTTAAACCTGTGCTTATAGAACGTGCCCCAACGGGCGCTTTGAATCGGCGCTTAAATGGCGCTGCCCCTGTGGTGGCTTTTAAAGAGGGATTTTCGGATAAAGTCCACGGGGATGACGAGAAAGGCCAGCATGAGAACAAATTGCAGCTCAAAGAGGGACAGTCCCGTTGTGCGGAAAATCGTGCCCCCGAAGTAGATGATGAGCAGCTGCACCGCCGATACAAACAACATGATGACCACAAACGCCTTGTTCTTGAAGATGTGGGCGAGGATGTTGAGACGCGTGGTGCGGGCGTTGAAGCTGTTGAACACGCCGGCGAAGATGAACATGGCGAAAAAGGCTGTCATGAAGTATTCGTCACCACCGTCGAGATGATACATAAGCTGAATAGCAGGCAATTTCAAAAACACAACGCAGAGAACCGTGGTAAACAGGCCCGATACGAGTATCTGGTTGTACATATAGCGGTTGATGATGGGCTCGTCTCGGCGTTTGGGCTTTTCCTTCATGTATTCAGCCAGCGGCGGCTCTCCCGCAAAGGCGAGGCCCGCCAGAGTGTCCATCACCATGTTGACCCACAGCATCTGAAGTACCGTAATGGGCGTGTTGATGCCGATAAAGGGCCCGATGACGGAGATGGCTACGGCGCAGAAGTTGATGGTGAGCTGGAAGATAATAAATTTCCGGATGCTCTTGAAAATCGTCCGGCCGTAGAGCACGGCTTTGGCGATGGAGAGAAAGTTATTGTCTAAAATGACGATGTCGCCGGCTTCCTTGGCCACTTCCGTGCCGCTGCCCATAGCAAAGCCCACATCGGCTTTCTTCAGCGCCGGCGCATCGTTAATCCCATCCCCCGTCATCCCGGCCACAAGACCCATCTCCTGCGCGATGGCCACAAGGCGGCTCTTGTCGGAGGGCACCGCCCGCGCCACCACCCGCATACCGGGCAGGCGCTTTTTCAGCTCCGCATCGGACATTTTCCGAATCTGGTCGCTTGTGTACACGGCATCTTTCTCGCCGCCATGAATCAGCCCCACCTCCCGGGCGATGGCGGCGGCCGTTCCGGCGTTGTCCCCCGTTATCATGACCACCTGAATACCCGCGCCGACGACGTCCCGTATCGCCCGGTTCGCTTCCAGACGCACGTCGTCCCGTATGCCCACCACGCCGATGAGGGTGAGGTTTCTTTCCGGCTCCTCGGGGTCAGGTGCCCCGTTCGAGGACGCCAGCGCCAAAAGGCGGAAGGCGCGATGGGCCATTTCGTCCATGGTCTTTTTCAGGCGAGTGGGGTTTAAGGCGCGGCGGTTGCCGTTGTCGTCGTAATAGTGGGTGCAGTTTGGCAAAATCCGCTCCGGCGCCCCTTTAATGAGGGTGAGGTTCACGCTCCCGCCGATGCGGGCGCTGGAAAATTTCCGCTCGCTTGTGAAGGGGACGGTGTCGAGCACCTGTATCGCCTCGTCGGGGCTGACGTCGTGCATCACGTATTCAAGGAGCGCCCGCTCCGTGGCGTTGCCGCCGATGGCGTGCAGTTTCCCGCCGCCAAAGAGCCCTTTCCCCCTCCGGCTGATGGCCGCCTGAGTGTTGTACTGGCAGGAAAGGCGCACGAGCCGCCCCAGTTCCGTGCGGCGCAGGAAGGCGGCGTTTTCCGTGAGAGTACCGCCACCGCCGAGGAAAAAGTGGACTTTCGGGCGGCCGAGGGTGAGGGTGCCCGTTTTATCGGTGAACAGAATGTTGAGGTTGCCGGAGGTCTCGATGCCCACGAGCCGCCGCACCAGCACGTTGTCCTTAAGCATGCGCTTCATGTTGGAGGAGAGCACAATGGTAATCATGAGGGGCAGCCCCTCCGGTATGGCCACCACAATGACGGATATGGCCAGCGTCACGGCGTGGATGATGTATCCGAAGAGAATCTGCGGTGTGCGGATTTGCTCCAGGATAAAACTCCAGTTCATCCCGTTTCCGATGACAATGGAGTTAAACAAATCCGCCGCCGCCACCAGCAGGGCAGCGATATACCCGAAGCGGCTGATGGTCTGGGCCAGTTCCGCAAGGCGCATTTTCAGGGGGCTTGCCCGGGACTCCTCCTGGACGTCGATGGCTAGCTGCCCGTAAAACGTGCGGGCGCCCACGGCGGCAACCCGCATCACGCCGCTGCCGGAGACCACGACGCACCCGCGAAAAAGCCGTGTCGGGTTTGAAAAATCGTCCTCGGGATGCCCTGCGCTCCCGCCCGGCTTTTTGACGGCCTCCTTGCTCTCCCCGTTGAGGGGCGACTGGTCCACCTGCAGCTCCCCGCTGATAATCAGTCCGTCTGCCGGGATACGGTCACCCGGCTGGAGGAGAACGGTGTCCCCCACCACCACGTCACTGACGGGCAGTTCGAGGATGCCCTCCGCCCGCAGGACGCGGCACTTTGTCTTCATCGCCTCCTCCTGCAGTTTTTCAAAGGCCGCCTCACTGCCATATTCCGACAGGGTAGAAACGAAGGTGGAAATGAGTATCGCCAAAGCGATGCCCACCGTTTCAAACCAGTTGAAGTCCCCGAAGCTGACGACGATGTTGGCCACCAGCGCCACCAGGAGGATTTTAATAATCGGATCTCCGAAGTTGGCGAGAAATTCCCTCATGAAACTGCGTTTTTTCTTTTGGGTGAGGGTGTTGTCTCCATGCTCTCTTCGGGACTGTTCCACTTCCCGGGAAGTAAGCCCCCGGACCTTTTTCGGTGCTATCAAACGCTCCATAAACGCTCCCTCGTTGTTGTCTTTGCCGGGCGCGCCCGACGCGCATTTCTCTCAGGCTTGGCTTCTTTACAATATATTTAAGGGGTTGTCTCGATATGTTTCAATTTCTGCTCGCTGCGGCACTGTGCCTCGATGCCTTCGCCGCGGGCTTCTCCTTCGGCGCGGCGAAAACCCGTGTGGGACTGAAACCCATGCTTGTGATATCCATTGTCTGCACGGCGCTCCTTATGGGGGCGGCGGCGCTGGGCTCTGCGGCGCAACTCGTTGTGCCGGCGTCAACGGCGCGGGCCGTTTCCTTTGCGCTGCTGCTCATCATCGGGCTGATAAAAAGCTTTGAATCGGCATTCAAATCATATTTTAAAAGCCGCGAAAACATCAGTTCGAGACTGACCGTCCGCCTGTTTGACGTGCGCTTCGTGCTCTCCATCTATGCCGAGCCGGAAAAGGCCGATATGGACGCTTCTAAGTCTATTTCCACGGGGGAAGCGATTTACCTTGCCGCCGCCCTCTCCTTTGATGGGCTCTCCGCCGGTTTCGGGTGGGGGCTTGGGGGCGTGGATTTCCTCCTGCTGGCGGTGTTCTCCCTCGTCTCAAACTTCCTTGCCTTGTCCCTCGGATATCTGGCGGGCAAAGCCCTTTCCCGCACTTCGGACGTGGATTTATCGCGTCTTGGGGGGCTGCTTCTCATCTTCGTGGCGTTTTTGCGTCTGGCGGCTTAAAAAAGACTTATTTGCGGGCAAAATAGACCATGAAGTAAACGGCTCGGCCTGTGGGCAGTGCCGTTTTAATCCGGGAAAAAACCGGACAAGATTGCAGGGTATCCCATTATTTGTTAATATGACGTAAAAGAAGAAAGGGGCGCAAAAATGGCGAAGTACGAGTATAAGGTTCTGCATCACCGGCAGTATTTTTTAAAATTCAAGCCGGATGAAATTGAGCGGCTGATTAATACCCATGCGGAGGATGGATGGCGCCTGGTCTCCTGCTCAACAGATGTGAAGGCCGCCACCGACACGGTAAAGGACTGTCTTGTGGTGATGGAGCGGGAAGTGGTGGACTTAAAACCATAAGTATAAAGGTAAGCTCGTGCCTGACAGTGTCCTCCTGCCGGCGGGTTGCGGAATGTCAACAACTTTCCCAGAAAGCCGGAGCCTTTCATACTATGGTACTGGAATCGTTCATTCCGCACATCACGGCGGCTTTTTGCCGCGAAAAGGAGATGCATGATCATAAAACGAAGCACCCATGACTGCAAGATTACGCTCAGGCAGTTCGAGCTTTCCAATACCCTTCGCCGGCTCTGGATTGAGCACGTTTTGTGGACGCGCTTTTTCATGTGAGCACAGCCTTTGACCTTCCCGACCTGCAGGTGGTAACGCAGCGGCTTTTGCAAAACCCCGGTGACTTTGCAAGGGCGCTTAAGCCGCTTTACGGCAGGGAGATTGCCGCACAGTTTGACCGGCTCTTAACCGACCACCTCCTCATCGCCGCCGCCCTCGTAAACGCGGCGAAGGCGGGGAACACGCCGGAAGTGGAAAGGCAACGGGCGTTGTGGTATCAAAACGCTGCGGACATCGCCCGCTTCCTCGCCGCCATTAACCCCTTCTGGAGCGAGGAGCAGTGGCGTCGGCTCCTGTTTGAGCACCTGCGCCTGACGGAAGACGAGGCGGTCTTCATCCTCACAGGCCAGTTTGAAAGAAGCGTACGGCAATACGACCTCATTCAGGCGGAAGCCCTGGAGATGGCCGACGTGATGACAAACGGCCTCGTCTGCCAGTTTCGTATCGCCTAGGGGTTTATGCGCAAAGCAAGTACCACGCGAAGGCCGCGTGGTACTTGCATTTCAGGGCCTTATAAGACGCCGCAAAACATCTTTTTTCCCAATGGCTTTCGCCCGTTTTCCCTTAGGTGCGAAATACAATTGACATTTGACGGAATGTACAATAAAATCTTAAGAGACTTAGAAGATATTACGTGCGCGATAATACTGGAGAAATCCATCAGGAGGAATCATTCAATGAGCAAGAGACCACTCGAAGGCATTAAGGTCATCGACATGAGCACGTTCATCGGCGCCCCCGCCTGCGCGCGGTTTTTCGCAGAGTTCGGCGCGGATGTCATAAAGGTTGAGCCTAAAAGCGGCGACGCTGTCCGCTTCAACGGCATCCCCGAAGGACGACTGGGCACACCCTACGAGAACACCACGTGGGACCTTGAAAACGCCCACAAGCGCGGCCTCGTGCTGGATCTGAAGTCCCCCGAGGGCAAGGACATTCTCTTCAAGCTCCTCGAGACGACGGACATTTTCATCACGAACTGGCGTCCCCAGGCGCTGAAGAAGCTGGGCCTTGACTATGAGAGCCTGAAAGACCGCTTCCCGAAGCTCGTGTACGGCTCCTTCACCGGTTACGGCGAGGAAGGCCCCGACTGTAACCTCCCCGGCTACGACTTCACCGCATACTGGGCCCGCAGCGGCCTGCTGGGCACACTGTATCAGAAGGGCTCCGAGCCCATTAACCTCATCCCCGGCATCGGTGACCACACCACGGGTATGTTTATGGCCGCCGGCATGATGGTGGCGCTGTACAACGCCAAAATGACGGGACGCGGCGACAAGGTGGAAATCAACCTGTTCCACAGCGCCATTTGGACGCAGGGTATCACCCTCCAGGCCACGCAGTACGGCATTGCGCCGGAATACCCCATCAGCCGCAAGCACGCTCAGAACCCCTTCAACAACGTCTACAAGACGAAGGACGGCCGCTTCATCCAGCTGTCCATGCCGCCCTTTGACCTGTTCTACCCGCGCTTCATGCCCCTCATCGGCCGCGAGGACCTGGTGGGCAACCCGCGTTACACCATCCAGAGCATCACCGAGAACAACCTCCACGAGGAGTTCATCGACATCATCGACGAGGCCTTCGCTCAGAAGACCGCTGACGAGTGGGAGAAAATCCTCACCGAGGCGGACATCCCCCACTCCGTTGCCAAGGTTTGGGAAGAAGTCCTTGAGGACGAGCAGGCATGGGCCATCGGCGTGTTTGAAAAGGTGAAGTATCTCACCGGCGAGCGCACCATGGTGCGTCAGCCCGTTACGCTGAAGAATGTGGAAAAGCGCACGTACGCCCGGGGTCCGTTCCTCGGCGAGCACAGCGAGGAGATCCTCAAAGAGCTGGGTTACTCGGAGGAGCAGCTCAAGGCGCTCCACGAAAGCGGCGTCTACCACACCTGGGATGACCTCCGCGAAAAATGCGGCGGCAACCTGGAGGAAGAAAACAGCTACTAATATATTACCGGCGGGGGGCG
>DUPW01000014.1 GCA_012838125.1 Papillibacter sp. | reverse complement strand
GGCGAGCGCCTGCAGCGCCTTGCCTCCATCCTCCGAGAGATGGGATATTAAGCGGGACAAACGGGAAGAACGACGGCGCGCGGTAACAGCGCCGTCGTTTGCGCATAAAATGGCGTGTAGAATACTTGCGAGGTGAATCAAATGTGCGATAGCAACAACTCTGTGACGCTTATCGCCATCGCCGCCGTAGTTCTTCTCGTTTTAATCTGGTGTTGCTGCTGCAACCGTGATGATGATTTCATTTAGCTAAAACGAAGCCTACTCGGTGATGTCGGCCGGCATACATAAAAAGGGGCGAAGCTTCTAGCTTCGCCCCTTTACGTTTTACGTTTTTGTTTACGCCTTCCCGTCGCAGCCGAGGACGCTTACGAGCTTGTGCTTTACGAGGGCGCGTATATTATCCCGCCCCGGCGCAAGGTATTTCCGCGGGTCAAACTCGGCGGGACTTTTCACGAGAGCCTCACGCACGCCGGCGGTCATGGCAAGGCGCAGGTCCGAGTCAATGTTAATTTTGCACACGGCCATGCGGGCGGCCTGACGCAGCATATCCTCCGGAATGCCGATGGCGTCCGGCATGTTGCCGCCGTTTTCGTTAATCGTCTGCACATACTCCGGAATGACGGAGGATGCGCCATGGAGAACAATGGGGAAACCCGGCAAGCGGCGGCTGATTTCCTCGAGGATGTCAAACCGCAGCATGGGCTTCTGCCCCGGCTTAAACTTGTACGCCCCGTGGCTCGTTCCGATGGCGATGGCGAGTGAGTCCACTCCCGTGCGGGCTACGAATTCCTCCACCTGATCCGGCCGGGTGAAATGGGCTTCTTCGGCGGAGACGTTCACATCGTCCTCAATGCCCGCCAGCTGCCCCAGCTCGCCCTCCACCACCACGCCCCGGTCGTGGGCGTATTTGACCACCTCAGCGGTGATGCGGATGTTCTCCTCGAAGGAATGCTTCGAGCCGTCAATCATGACGGAGGTAAAACCGCCGTCAATACAGGATTTGCATACTTCAAAATTCTCCCCGTGGTCAAGGTGCACGCAAATAGGCAGGCCCGTGTCCGCCTCTGCCGCTTCGATGAGCTTCATGAGGTAGACGTGCTTAGCGTATTTCCGCGCGCCGGCGGAAACCTGCAGAATCAGCGGTGCACGCACTTCGGCGGCCGCCTCTGTGATGCCCTGAATAATCTCCATGTTATTGACGTTAAAGGCGCCGACGGCGTAGCCGCCCTCGTACGCTTTCTTTAGCATTTCCTTTGACGTAACAATCGGCATAAGTCAATCCCCTTCCAAAAATCCGCGCAAAATACGCGATAACTCGGTTTATCATTACCCACTTACAGGCCGCTTCATGCTTGAAGCCGCCTGCACCGCTCTGTTTTTCCAAAGCGGCTTCAGAAGTAAAATATTCCATTCTGTCTTCGCATATTATACCATAAAACGCGTATCAAACAAGAACACGGGCGCAGGATTTTGCGTTTGATTTTGCCCTGCCTCTATGCTAAGATGACAATACGCGGGCATAGTGTACACAATGCGCGTGCGCTCTTTGCGCGCATTGTGCCAGCGCTTCAATTTACCCGGAGGTGGACTATGAGCAACAAGTTAACTGGCGCATGTATTTTCGCCCAGTCCGGAGGGCCGACGGCGGTCATTAACGCCAGTGCCTACGGCGTTTTCATCACGGCGCTTGAAGCGCCTGAAATCACACGGGTTTTAGGGGCGGCACACGGCATCACCGGCGTGATTAACGACATTCTTTACGATATCGATAAAGAGGACCGGGACGAGCTGCGCCTTCTGCTGAACACCCCGTCTTCCGAGCTGGGCTCCTGCCGCTATAAACTGGCAGACCCGGATGTGGACGACACGGATTACAAGAAGATTCTCGAAACCTTTAAGAAATACAACGTCCGCTACTTCTTCTACAACGGCGGCAACGACTCCATGGACACCTGCAGCAAGGTCAGCCGCTACATGGAAAAGGTGGGCTACGAGTGCCGCGTCATCGGCATCCCCAAGACGATAGACAACGACCTGTTCGGAACGGACCATTGCCCCGGATACGGCAGCGCAGCCCGGTATATCGCCACCAGTGTGGCTGAAGTCTGCAAAGATACATACGTCTATGACGTGGGCACCATTACGGTCATCGAAATCATGGGCCGACACGCCGGATGGCTGGCGGGAGCGGCGTCCCTTGCCGCCATTTCCTGCGCGCCACCAGACCTCATTTACCTGCCCGAGGTTCCCTTTGACATCGACCGGTTCATTGAGGATATAAACCGGGTCTACGCGGCGAAGAAGAAATGCCTTGTGGCCGTCTCCGAAGGCATCCGCTATGCGGACGGCACCTTCGTCTCCGAGGCGAAAATTTCCACGACGGACGGCTTCGGCCACTATCAGCTGGGGGGTCTCGCCTCCACGCTGGCGGGCCTGATTAAGATGCGCACTGGCTCGAAGGTGCGTGGCATTGAGTTGAGCCTTCTGCAGCGCTGCGGCGCCCATTTAGCCTCTCAGACGGATATTGACGAGGCGTTCCGCGCCGGAGAGTTCGCCGTTAAAGTGGCGATTGCCGGTGAAACGGGCAAAATGGTAGCCTTCGAGCGGATTCCCGGCCCCGAATACCGCATCAACATGATTCTTCAGCCCCTTGACATTGTGGCAAACGTGGAAAAAAGGGTGCCCCGGGAGTGGATTAACGCCGAGGGCAATAATGTCACACCGGAGTTTATGGACTACGCCCTCCCCCTCGTTCAGGGGGAAAACCAGCGCGTTCTCGAGCAGGGGCTGCCCCGCTTCGCACAGCTTAAGAAAATCCGGGCCACACCGTAACGCACTTCCCATCGCATGTTAACCCTTAGAATATCCGAATAATCACACCGCTTATAGGTGTCAGAATACGGAGGATGGAAATGGCTATCGAATCTATGGAAAAGGCCTTTTGTCTCAAGGGGAAGACCGCCGTCGTCACCGGCGGCAACAAGGGCATCGGACTGGGTATCGCAACGGCTCTGGCCCAAAGCGGCGCCAGCGTCGCCATCTTCGCCCGGGACGAGAAAAGCTGCGAGAGTGTCGTTACGGAGCTTCGTGAGAAATACGAGGGCACCTTCGCCTATTACAAAACGGACATCACAAATCACCAGAACTGCGTCGAATCGGTGAGCGCCGTTATTCGAGATTTCGGCTCTATTAATATTCTCGTGAACAACGCCGGAATCGGAACGGCAGGCAGCCTGCTGGACATGGAGGAGGATCTCTCCTCATGGTTTGAATGCTTCGACGTGGACCTGCACGGCGCGGTGCGGCTGTGTTACCTCGTGGCGCGCCATTTTCGCAATGCGGGCAAGGGAGGCCGGATAATAAACATCACCTCCAACGCCGGCGAAATGATTAACCTCCCCTTCCTCACGGCCTACGCCTCGGCGAAGGCGGC
>DUPW01000138.1 GCA_012838125.1 Papillibacter sp. | reverse complement strand
TACAACAACCGCCGCAGCAAGGCAAAGCTAAAGGGCCTGCCGCCTGCTCTTCACAGGCAACAAGCCCTCTCGGTTGCTTGACTTTTTCTCTTTTACATTTTGTCTAACTTTTTGGGGTCACTTCAAACCCGCACTGTCCGTTTTTTGGCTTATTCCTCTTCGAACTGGTCTTTTCCAACGCCGCAGAGGGGGCAGACCCACGTATCCGGAACATCTTCAAAGGCGGTGCCGGCGGCAACGCCGTTGTCAGGATCGCCGTCGGCCGGATTGTAGACGTAGCCGCAGACTGAACAGACATAATTTTTCATACATTTACCTCCGTTACTTGCTGTATCCTTCCGCGCCAGATTCCGGCGCGCTCATAAGGGAAATATATCATACCTCCCGCGGAAAAGATACAGAAAATGTTGAAATGAGCATAATTTTAGAAAAATCTTCCGCTTCGCCCTTTCGGCGGGGCGGAAAGCAGGGTATAATACCACATATAAATATAAAGGAGGGATTCTCGTGCCAGTCCTTACTGTATCTAAGGAGAACTTTGAAAAGGACGTTTTGCAGTCGGAAAAACCGGTTGTGGTGGATTTCTGGGCGCCCTGGTGCGGCTACTGCAAGCGCCTGATGCCCGTTATCGATGCCCTGGCGGAGGACAGCGCCGATAAACTCCACGTGGCGAAACTCGACGTGGACGAAAACGAAGAGCTGGAGGACCGCTACGAGGTGATGACCATTCCCACCCTCATTCTCTTTCAGAAGGGCAAGGCGGGGGAGCCTCTCGTAAACCCGGGCTCACGGGCGGAGATTGACGACTGGCTGCGCAGTCAGGGCATCGAGTGACGGGGCGGCAGAAAGGAGCGGCTGTATGAGCTTAGGGACATTCGACGTGCTTATTATCGGCGGCGGACCGGGCGGTTATTCGGCGGCGCTGTACTGCGCCCGGGCGGGGCTGAAAACCCTCGTGGTGGAAAAGCTCTCGGCAGGCGGGCAGATGGCTCTAGCGGGCACGCTGGACAATTACCCCGGCTATGACGAGGGCATCGATGGATTCGAGCTGGGCGAGCGTATGAAAAAAGGCGCCGAGCGGTTCGGCGCGGAAACGGTCAATGAGGAAGTTGTTTCAGTGGATCTTGCCGCAACACCCAAGCGCGTCACCACGAACAGGGGCGATTACTTAGCCCGGACTGTTGTGATTGCAACGGGGGCGACCCACAAGGAGTTGGGACTGCCTGAGGAAAAACGGCTCGTGGGCCGCGGTGTGGCCTACTGCGCCACCTGCGACGGGGCCCGGTTTAAGGGGAAACGTGTTGTGGTGGTGGGCGGCGGCAACTCCGCCGTGACGGACGCCCTCACCCTCGCGGCGCTCTGCGAGCACGTGACCCTCGTTCACCGGCGGGATACCCTCTCCGCCACGCAGGTGTACTTCAGCCAAATTGAAAACGCCGGAAACATCACCTTTATCGGCACATCGGACGTAATCGCCATTGAGCACAGCAAAAAGGTGACGGGCGTCACCGTCCGCAGTAGCGTGACGGGGGAGACAACGTACATTCCCTGCGACGGGCTGTTTATCGCCATCGGGCGCCGGCCGGCCACGGAGCTTTTTACCGGTCAGGTGGAGATGGACGAAAACGGCTACATCATCGCCGGCGAGACGACGGAGACGAGCATCCCCGGCGTGTTTGCCGTTGGGGACGTGCGCACGAAGCCGGCCCGGCAGGTGATTACCGCAGCGGCAGACGGCGCCGTGGCGGCAAAGAGCGCAGAAGGCTACCTGCGCACGCTCTAGGTTTTCTCGGCCGTAGGGTTTTAAGCGCAAAGTGGCCACACAAAAGTTCGGCTTTGAGCGGGCAGAATCTCTGGCGTCAGAGTTATTGCGCGGCTTTTGTGAGAAACGCTGATGCGTAAAGCGTAGGAGCAGAAACGTACCGCCGAAAGGCGGGGATTTGGCGCAAAACTTGGAGCAGGGGCGCTGCACGGGGCGCGAAGGCTCAATCTAATGGCAAACAAGCCCTGAGTGAAAAGTGTGGCTTTGGGGCGGGATTGTCCCGCGCATGGGGGCGGCTCTGCGCTGCAATTTCAGCGTGGCGCGAAATAAACAAAACCGGTTGGCGCAAGACTTGAAGTGACCCCAAAAAGTTAGACAAAATGTAAAAGAGAAAAAGTCAAGCAACCGAGAGGGCTTGTTGCCTGTGAAGAGCAGGCGGCAGGCCCTTTAGCTTTGCCTTGCTGCGGCGGTTG
>DUPW01000137.1 GCA_012838125.1 Papillibacter sp. | reverse complement strand
TAACGGACGATAGGGCCGAGGAGCTGGCGTATGCACAGAAGGTCGCCATCACTCAGGACGCGAAGGAAGCTGCGGCGGAAGAGCTGCAGAAGTACCTGTATGAGACTTGGTGGTTTGCTCCGCTGTTCGAGCAGAAGGTCGCTATCATCTATAGAGACTACATCACCGGTATTCGTGCCGTCGCCGGCAGATCCGTCAACGTCAACGCTGTCAAGCTGGTTGGCTAGTCAGCTTTGATATAGTATCCTCCCCTCCACAGGCAAAAAGCTCACCATTTCGGTGAGCTTTTTGCTCTGTATCTGGTTTCCCAGCGCCTGCGCTAAAGCGATTGTTTTCAAACCACGTGCGTTTCCAATGGGTGCTCCACCTTGACGCCGCTCAGGCGTATTTGCGTTTGCGTACCATCGTGCCACCGTACCCCTGCGCACGCGCACTTACGGCAGCGCATTGCGCAGATTGCAAAAAGCGCCCCGCGCGTTTTCGCACGGGGCGCTTTTTCGTTTTATGGTTTTCTGCAGAGAAAAGTGATGGCGTCTGCACGAAACTGCAGGGCCTTTTCGCTCAATGCGATGGCGAACCTCTTAAGACCTTTTCCATCGACTTTCCCTTAGCCAGCTCGTCCACCAGCTTGTCAAGCCACCGGATTTTCTGCATGAGAGGGTCCTCAATCTCCTCCACCCGATGCCCGCAGATGACGCCTTTTATCAGAGCGGCGTTGGGGTTTATCCGGGGCGCTTCCCGGAAGAAAGTCTCGTAATCGGCGTTTTTCGCCAGCTGTTCGTTGAGCCCTGCTTCGTCGTACCCTGTGAGCCAGTAGATGACGGTGTCCACTTCCTCTTTCGTGCGCCCCTTGCGCTCGGCTTTTTGAACAAGCAGGGGATAAACGCGGGAAAACGCCATTTTGAAAACCCGTTCGTTTGTCATGTTGCCCTCCAAAACGTATTCCGCGATAGTTTCGCAACTATGCTAAATTATAGCACAATAAAAACCTTGCCAAAAGGGATTCTGTAATCTGCTGATTTGCTTCGTGTGCTTTCGACAAAACTTCCAAAACTGCATTGAAAACGAAGCCAATGAATGGTAGTATAAAACCTATTGTTGCGTCAAAGCGAAAGGATTTATAAAGAGAGAGAGGGGGGAAACGCCATGCTCGTTTTAGGCATCCTACTCATTATTGGGGGGCTTGTCGGTTATTTTTACACCCTGAACCAGATGGGCTCATTTGAACACTCCCTGAGCAAGGTTTGGGAGTATTTTGGAGCGTCAGACATCTCTTCCATTGAGATTTATAACAAGGCCGCCATCATTTTTGTGGTTCTGGGGGTTATATTTCTGATTATCGGAATCGTAAAACTGGCAAAGGATTAGATTTAGGAGGTAAATTAAATGGGCTTTCATATCCTTCCCATCATTGCAATTCTCGTCCTTATCGTGATTCCGGTGGTCGGGTATGCCATTATAAAGTCAAGAGGCAGCAAATAGCCGTAAGAAGTCGAATGCTATTTTTGAAAGGGAGATATAATGAATTTCTGCAGCAACTGTGGGCATAAGGTAACCGGGGCTAAATTTTGCCCGAATTGCGGTATGAAATTACAGGTCGCGCAACAAGGGGAGACACCGCCGCCGCCTGCCTCCGCACAAACGCCACCGCCCCCCGTCCGGGAAAGTACATATTATCCCCCGCATCTAAATCCCCAGGGCCACAGCCAGGTATTCCTGGGCAACCTGTTCGTTGAGAAGGATGAAAAGCATATCGCCACCTTTGGAAACGAGCAGTATATCCGGTTTCTGACGAAGGGTAAAATTAAAAAGGCTTTTGCCATTTTAAGCGATAGGCGCCTTTACATAAGAGGCAAGCGGTATGAGGTCAGCGTAAAAGGGTCTGCTAATCCCGATGACCGGGGCAAAGCCGTCCACACGGAAAAAGTCGTGGATATAAAAGACGTTAAAACAATAGAAATTGGCCGGGTTGGTCGGGCTGCAACGTTTCTCTATTTATACGCAGCGATAATTGTGTCCGTTTTATCCATCGCGGCGATTGTTCTAGCGGTTATGGTAAACAGAGACTTAAGCCCCGAAGTGGCGGAAATGCCTTTGCCGCTGTTTACCATCGCGGCCCTCGGTTTGGCTACCGGTGCCGCGGCCCTCTGGGTGTCCTTCGCCTCCAGCGTAAGGTCGTGTATTTCGCTGCTGTGCGGCAATACGTGGATTCGTTTTCCCCTGGAAAAATACGTGTCCCGAGAAGGGTACGCCCTTATGCGGCGCATTATCATTCTGCAAAGGCCCTACAACGAAAACATCAGCCCGCCGGGGGCAAGTTACAGCGAGTCCATCTTCGCAAAAGACGGGGTGCTGACGGTAAAGAACAAGAGAATAATACCGAAAGTATCGGAAGGCGAAAAGACGGTGAAGCTAAACGACATTACAGAAATAGAAGTCAAAAGGCGTTCCCGAAGGGCGCTGCCATCGATTCTTATTGTTGTTGTCAGCCTGATTTTGTTTGTTTTGACGATTCGCTCCCCAATTGCTCTTGTTATTCTGCTTTTTAACCTGCTTTATTTCCTCTCCCCGCCGAAATCCTTCCTGCTCAAAATCGCCTGCAGCAATAATTGGTTTTCTTTCCCCATTCAGAGCAAGCAGGAGGGTGTGAACATAATGCGCTATATCGTGGAGCAGCAGGCGCATCTTGAGCAGGGTGCAAGCCAGAATACGTAACTTGGCGACTCTGCGACAATAAACCCTCCCGCAAACAGAAGGAGTATTAAACGCCTGGGCGTTTAATACTCCTTTTCTGCATAAAAGTGGGGGAACGCTTAAAACGTTATTCTCAGGCGTGTCTACAGCCCCATCTTCTTTCGCTTTTCCATGATGAGTGCCTCAATATCGTCCGCCACCTGAACCGGGTCATCCCCCAAAATGACTTTGCCGCCCACAAGTCCCTCGACGTCCTGCGTGAGAAGCCGGACGAGATCGGGCGCGCCCGTGATGAAGGGGACGGGGGAGAGGTGCGTCACGGCGCCGTAAGCCACGGCGAAGATGCCGTCAATTGTGGCCTTCTGCTCCATCCACTCCGGTGCCGTCACGGCAATGGGCAGGTCGGGAATGTCGGCGTTTAAGTGGTCGGCTAAGGCGGTAACCAGCATGGAAATGCGCCCCGTGTCGGTGCAGGTGCCGAAGCTGAGAACCGGCGGAATCCCCAGCGCACCGCAGACGGTCTTCAGCCCCTCGCCGGCAAGCTCCACAGCGTCCATACTGCACAGTCCCGCCACCTCGAGGCCGTGGTTTCCGCATCCGCAGGAGACCACAAGAATATCCCGCTTAATGAGCTGATACGTGAGGTTTACAGTATTCCAGTCCTGAGGGCCATTTCGCAGGGTGGCGCAGGAAGCGAGGGCCACGATGCCTTTAATCTGCCCCTTAGCGATGACGTCCACAAGGGCGTTTAAATCGTTTCCAATGGCGCCGAGAACGGCTTCCGTGGAGAAACCGGCAACAGCCTTTTGAATCCGGGCGGGCACCTTCGGCTGTACCTTGCCGTGCCGCTCTTTGAAGTTGTCAATGGCGATTTCAATGCACTTATCCGCCATTTCTTCCGCCTGCGCCGGGTGATAGGGCATGGCGCGGGTGAGGCCCGGCACGCCGATTATGGTACTGACGCTTATAAGGGCGGCCTGATATTTCTCCGCATACTGGTCCATCGCCGGCGGCGAGCAGTTTTCCTCCATCACGAGGGCGTCCACGGTGCCCGTGGCAAGGAGCGGCTCGATGGAGAGCCAGTTGCCCATGAGCCCCACGAAGACGTCATCCACGGGGAAGCGCTGGAGAAGCTCCTGACCCGTCTCAATGGAGCCGACGATACGCAGTCCCTTGGCGCCGGCCCGCCGCGCCATCTCCTGAACCTTCTCCTGCCGCGCCTTCTGCAGCGCCGCCACGGCAATCCATGGCTGATGCCCGTTGAAGACGATATTGACGTAATCCGGATCCATGATGCCTAAGTCCACGTTGACCTCATGGGGCATGGGGGTTCCGAACAGGATATCCTGCACCATTTCAAGGCCAATCTGGGCGGTGTAAATGGTGGACAGGCCCAGCCGAAGCGCCTTTTTGGCGAGGGAGACGTAGTCGCCGTCCACGTTCGTCAGGCAGCTGGCGATGGCGTTTTCAACCTCGTGTTTGACGCCGGCGGGGTAGAAATTGAGTTCCTTCCAGACGGGAATCCGCTTTTTCGGCGCAAAGGCC
Organism: Papillibacter sp.; assembly: GCA_012838125.1. Taxonomy (GTDB): domain Bacteria; phylum Bacillota; class Clostridia; order Oscillospirales; family Oscillospiraceae; genus Sporobacter. The sequence goes on along the minus strand of DUPW01000137.1, from coordinate 1,752 downwards.
TGCACCATGCGGGAATCCTGCTCGCCGCCACTATTCATCTCGCACATGAGAGTGTCTGCCAGCTGGATGCAGAGCTGATTGGTTTCCTGACCTGTGTCGATGCCGAGTTTTTCACACATCATTCTAAGTTTGTTTTCGTCGGTGATTTGGAAGGGGGTGGTGCCCTGACCTGTGGCTTTCAGGGTGCGAAAGGCCTCGTAGGCGTGGTGGCCGTAGGTGGCGGCGCCCATGATGTTGTGCATGAGCAGATTGCGCATGGCCATGGCGTCCGGCCCGATGCCGCAGACACCTTTGACCGCGCCAACGTTTTCGCTGATGCGGCAGGGCCCATGGGTGCAGAGCTGGCAGCTGAGGCCCTCGAGACAGAATTTACACCGGATTTTCTCCTGAGCATCCCAGCGCGAAAAGACGCTGGAAAGCCCGTCCTCACGAATTCGGACGAGCATTTCCTCAACGGAATCGTGGTAGCTGACGCGCCCCGACCCATTCTCTAAAATCTTCAAGACGAGCATCCCTCCATGAGTGGTTTAACCCTAGTATGCTCTTAATTTGGCGCACCCTATTCAGGGGTGGAGGCTCCCCAGACGCAATGAAGCCTTCCCAACGGGTGCGGGAAGGCCTATAGCTTACGTGTCTTCACTTGTACTTTGCGTGCTGTATTTTACCGTATAGGGGCACAGCACAAGGCATTTTTCGCAGGGGGTGCAGAGTTTGCGGGTGAGCATATCCTTCCGCGTTAACGAAAGGTTCCACGTCGTACCCCGCAGGGCACCCGTGGGGCAGGACTCCACACAGACGGTGCAGTCGCCGCACTGCGGCGCCATGGGGGGATGGCTTTCCGTAACGAAGGGGGCGTTTGTGAGGACCTTGCCCAGTACGAGGGCGCAGCCGTATTCGGGGCTAACAAGGAGGTTGTTCTTTCCGATAAACCCGAGACCCGCCCTCAGGGCAACGGTTTTGTGCGGCAGGCGGCCGGATTTCAGTTTGGCAATACTATGATACCCCGCTGCCTCCAGTTCGGCGGCGATTTTCCTTGCAAGGGCGCCCATCTTGCGCTCAAGGCTGTGAAACTCTCTTTTTTGTGGCTGGACGCCTTCTTGCAGAGCGCGTACATATTCCTTCGAGAGGGCTTTCCCGAACAAAAGGGCGAAGCCGCACCCGTCTGTGACGTCTTCGGGGAACTGGGATACGTCCACAAAATACACGAAATCTGCGCCGCCCTCTTGTACGCGCTGCGTCCACAGTCGGTTTAGCGTCTGTTTTGCTTCATCCGTCATTTCGATTTCCTAAGGTTTTTATAGTTAATTAGCATTTTCTAAAGTATTGACGCTGGAATTTTTCCTATTCATAAAGACTCGTTCGAGAATCGGCAACAGCAGTGCCGCCACGAACCCACCGGAAAAGCCGTTGTTGTAGAGATTCATACCGGCGTGCAGGAAGGTGATGTTCGTCGTCAGAGCGATGTGCAGCCCGCCGGCGGCAAGGCCGGCTATGGGCCCGAAATGGCCGCTTAAGGGGGCGAGGGTCGTGCCGAACAGGGCGGCCAGCAGAGCGGCGGTGGAGTTTGTGTCGTGCACGCTGAAGTGGGCCACAAAGAAGATGCCTATAAGCAGCGGCACCACGTTTTTCAGATGCTTTCCTCCTGCGCCAAAGCCCACGACGGTGAACACACCGCCGATGGTGGGCCCGTTGAGTTCGCCGCCCACGAGGAGGATATAAGTTGTGGAGAGAAAGCCCAGCAGGGCCATGTTG
>DUPW01000136.1 GCA_012838125.1 Papillibacter sp. | reverse complement strand
GTGCTGTGGAGGAAATTGCCTACTCCGCGGGGTATGAAAAAGCCGTCGCCCCCGTTCTTCAGGCGATAGAAGACATGGCGCCCGGGCGCGCCGCCCTGCGCCGGGAGGAAATCGTCTCCGATGCGCAACAGGAGCTTGATGAGGCGCGGCAGACCCTTGAGGAAAAGAGGGCGGAACTTCAGGATGCCGAGGAGCAGCTTGCCGATGCCCGTCAGAAGCTGGAAGACGGGCGGCGGGAGCTTGAGGAGGGGAAGGAAACCCTCCGGCGGGAGTTAAATGACGCCGAACGTAAGCTTCAAGACGCCGAGCGGGAGCTGAGTGATGCTGCCGAGGAGATTGACAGGGGCTGGAGCGAACTTTTCGAGCAGAAAGAGAAAGCCCGCACCGAGTTTGAAAAGGCAGAGGGGCAAATTGTTAAGGGGCGCGCCCAGCTGGAGAAGGGGTATGAGGAATACTCTGCCGCCCGGGCGGAGTTGGAGGCGCAGCTTGAGGAGTGGTACGCCCTGCCGGAGTTTATCCGCAACAGCCTGCCGGAACAAAAGGCGGCCATCGAGGCGGCGGAAGCGGAGCTTGATGCCGCAAAAGCGCGATTAGATGCGGAAAACGAAGCGCTCATAGCGGGCGAAGCGGAACTGAATGATAAGCGCGCGCAAGCGGAGCGGGAGTTTGCCGACGCAGAAAATCGCCTTGCCGATGCCCAGCGGGAGTATGAAGAGGGACTAAAGAAGCATAAAGAAGGGCGTGAGGAATTTAAGGAGCAAAAGCGCAAGGGCGAGGCGGAAATCGCCAAAGCCGAGCAGAAGCTTTTAGATGGCGAGGCGGAAATCGCCGAAAACGAGGAGAAAGTGTACGATGGCATCGCAAAGCTTACCGAAGCGGAGCAGGAACTTGAGGACGCGGAGGAGAAAATCGCCGACATCCCCAAGGGGGAGTGGTTCGTGGACGACAGGGACGCCAACACCGGCTACAAAAACTTCGCCGAGGACGCCGACCGCATCGGCGCCATCGCCAACGTTTTTCCGCTTATCTTCTTCCTTGTGGCCGCCCTTGTGAGCCTTACCACCATGACGCGCATGGTGGAGGAAAAGCGCACGGAAATCGGCACATACAAGGCTCTAGGCTACCCGGGTGCGACGACGGCGGCCAAATTCGTGGCCTACAGCTTCGTGGCGACGGTGGTGGGCTACATCCCGGGCGTTATCTTCGGGAGTTTGTTCCTACCGTGGTTCGTCCTGCGGGCCTACTCCATTCTCTACGAACTGCCCCGCACCGTGACGTACATCCACATCCCCGCGGCGGCCTTTGCGGCGGTGGCCGCGCTTATCTGCACCGTGGGCGCCACAGTGATGGCCTGCACCAGCACCCTGCGGGAGACGCCGGCCTCCCTCCTGCGCCCCCGGGCGCCTCTGCCGGGAAGGCGGGTTCTGTTGGAGCGGGTCACGCCCCTGTGGCGGCGGCTGTCCTTTTTCTCCAAAGTCACAATCCGCAACATCTTCCGGTTTAAAAAGCGGCTTTTTATGACCCTCGTGGGCATCGCCGGCTGTACGGCCCTCATCGTGGCGGCCCTCGGCCTGCGTGACTCCATAACGGACATCACGAATAAGCAGTTCGGAGAAATCTACACATACCAGCTTCGGGCGTATTTAGACGGCGAGCACGATGCCGCCGCCCTCGCGCAGGCCCTCGATAAGCTGGAGTTTGCTGAGTATCTGTTCATCGACACCGTCTCCGTTAACGTTTCTCTAAACGGCGGGAAGGAGGCGGCGGAGGTGCTCATCCCGCAGGATACTCAGAGCCTGCCCCGGTTTATCACGTTGCGCGACCGCTGTGACCACACGCCGGTGGAGCTTTCCGAGGAGGGCGCCGTGGTGACGGAAAAGCTCACGGAGCTTTTGGATCTTCAGGCGGGGGATACGGTTGAGCTTTGGACGGATACGGTATATAATGCCAATGTAAGAGGTATCACCGAGCAGTATGCCGGGCATTATCTCTATATGTCCCGCGCTTATTACGAGAGTGTTTTCGGGGAGGCCTTTGAGCCGACACAGATTCTCATTTGTATCGACGAGGCAGCCGGCCAGATGCCGGCCCACGCGGCGGCGGAGCTTCTCAAGATTGACGGCATCGCCTACGTCTCCAGCTTTATTGAGCTGGCGGGGTACTTTAGCGACTCCATGAAGAGCGTGGACTCCGTTGTGGTTATCCTGCTCATCTCCGCGGGGCTATTGGCCCTTGTGGTTCTGTATAACCTCACGAACATCAACATCACGGAGCGGATGCGGGAACTTGCTACGATTAAGGTTCTCGGATTCTTTGACCGGGAAGTCTCCGTATACGTTTTCCGCGAAAACGCCGTCTTAACACTCATGGGTATGGCGCTCGGCCTTGTGGGCGGGTACTTCCTGCATGCGTGGCTCATTGGCACCGTGGAGCTGAGCTTTATCATGTTCGGGCGGGATGTCCGCCCGCCAAGCTACGTCTTTGCGGCGCTTCTCACCCTTGTCTTCACTGTGGCGGTGAACGTCTTCGGGCATCGCCGGATGATGAAGATTAACATGGTCGAGTCGCTGAAAATAAACGAATAGGAGATAGCACCATGCAACACGGACTGAGGAGATTACCACTGGAGGGCCTTATTAATGCCCGTGACCTTGGCGGCTACCCCACGAAGGACGGGAAAATGACGCGCTACGGCGCCGCCGTCCGCTGCGAAGCGCCCCAGAGCATTACAGACGAGGATATGAAGGCGCTGAAGGCTTACGGAATTAAGACCGTGGTGGACCTGCGGGGCGGGGAGGAGCTTGAGCGCCACCCCAACCGGCTTGATGGGGCGAAATCCATCGAATACCACTGCTGCCCCGCCTTTGACGAGAGCGTCGCCATCGCGGCGAAGGGCAAAAGCCCTTTTAAAGAAGACTTCGACATGGCGGATAAGTACATGGAGATGGTGGATAAGCGCAAAGACTGGGTCCATAAAGTGATGACGATTATCGCCGCAAGTGAAGGCGGCGTCCTCTTCAACTGTGCCATGGGTAAGGACAGAACCGGCATCATCGCCGCCCTTCTTCTCGGCCACGCCGGCGCCTTCGAGGCTGATATTATCGCCGACTACAGCGTCTCCGACCAGTATCTCAACCCGCTTTTTGAGCGGATGTGGGCGGGGATGCGCGAGGAGCTGGGCGAAGAGACCCTTGAGAAAGTCATGCCGTATTTCAAAACACCGCCGGACAATATGCGCCGCCTGCTGGCGCACATTGACGCCGAGTACGGCGGCGTCACAGGGTACTTAAGGGCCTGCGGGCTCGACGAGGATACCCTCTCCCGCCTGCGGATGCACATGGTAACGGAGTAACTGAAAAGCACATCCCCTGCGTAAACAGCCGTTTGCGCAGGGGATTTTTCTGCCCTAGGGGAGGAAGCAACTATTAAGAAACACGGTGTTTTGAATCAGGTCAAACTGTGCATAATGAAAAAGATTCGTTTATTGCTGAGCAATATGCAGAAAATGAGGCGTAGGTATTATTCACAAAGATTAAATTGTTAAGAAAGTATTAAATATTAATTAAGAATATTGCGAAATGTATCTGGCAGGGGTATATATTTAAGCGGGAATGCGGCATAAGAAAAAATCCGTCACCGTATTCAAAGGAGCGTCTGTCATGGAAGCGATTGCGATGATTAACATCGCGCTGTCGGTCTTATTTACCTTATGTTATTTATATCAGGCGGTCTATCTCGTCGTCCCCTTCTTCATGAAACGCCGTGAAAAGAGGGGCGGGGAGGCGGCGCATCCCGTTGTGATGCACCGCTTCGCCGTTTTGATTTCAGCCCGAAACGAGGAGCGCGTCATCGGGCATCTTGTGCAGAGCATCCGCGAACAAAACTACCCCGCCGAGCTCGTCACCGTTTTTGTGGTGGCGGACAACTGCACGGACCAGACGGCGGAGGCGGCAGAGGCGGCGGGGGCCGTTGTCTACCGCCGGTTTGACAAAAAGCGCGTGGGCAAAGGCTATGCCCTAGACTTTCTCCTTGAGCAGATTCAGCGGGATTACCCGCAGGACGTCTTCGACGGCTTCTTCGTCTTCGACGCGGACAATATTCTCGACGTAAACTACATTGCAGAGATGAACCACACCTTCTCTCAGGGTCACCGCATCATCACAAGCTACCGCAACTCAAAAAATTACGGCGAAAACTGGATTTCCGCCGGCTATTCCCTCTGGTTTCTGCGGGAGTCGCGGTTTCTCAACTACCCGCGCATGCTTCTGGGCACAAGCTGCGCCGTTTCCGGAACAGGTTTTTTGGTGCACCGGGAGATTATCGAAAAAACCGGCGGCTGGAAGTTCTTCCTGCTTACGGAGGACATTGAGTTTTCCGTCAGTAGCGTCATCGAAGGGGAGCGCATCGCCTTCTGCAAGGATGCCGTTTTGTACGACGAGCAGCCCACGAGTTTTCGTCAGTCGTGGCTGCAGCGGCTGCGCTGGGCGAAGGGGTTCTATCAGGTTTTCAGAAAATACGGCGGTACCCTTTTCAAATCCATGTTCAAGCGCCGCAGCTTTGCCTGCTTCGATTTGCTGATGATTATCGTCCCCTCCATTCTGCTGAGCGTTTTTGGCGTTATGTGCAGCGTCATCGCCGCCGTTGTGGGCTCGGCGCTGGGCGTGGACGTATCTCCGGCGGTTACCGCCCTTACTGCCACGGCGGTGAATGGGTATCTGCTTCTCTTTTTCGTGGGCGCCGTGACGCTGGTGAGCGAGTGGAGGCAGATTCACTGCTCTCCGGCACGGAAAATTGCCACCTTGTTCACCTTCCCCTTTTTCCAGTTTACGTACGTCCCCATCGCCCTTGTGGCCCTCGTCTCCCACGTGGAGTGGAAGCCCATTATCCACAAGGAGGTCAAAACCCTCGCGGAAATTCGTGGCGAGGTCAGAAAAGTCGGTTAAATGAAAAAGCCGCCGCTACGCGCCCTAAAGGGGCACGGGGCGGCGGTTTTCGCTTGGGCAGAGGCAGCGGCGCAGAGAGTGTATCGGGAAGGCGATGCCGGGCGGTGACGCATTGCAACACAGGGGGATTTGGTTTATAATGAAAAAATGGCAAACAGGCGGCATGCAGCCGCCTTCAGTCTATTTATCGCCCATGCGAGGTACTTACATGACAGATATTCTAAGACAGAAGTTTCTCAAAGCGCGCCGCGCCGTGATTGCGCGGGAGTTTGCGCATTTAAACGATATGCAGCTTCAGGCCGTCCTGACCACGGAGGGTCCCCTTCTTCTGCTGGCGGGCGCCGGCAGCGGGAAGACGACGGTGCTCATTAACCGCATCGCAAACCTCATCCGCTTCGGCCGCGGGGCGGACAGCGACGATGTTCCGGCCCACATCACGAAGGAGGACGCCGCCTTTCTCATTTCCTACGCGGAAAATCCCACGGATGACGGAGCTGACCGGGCCCACGCCCTTTGCGCCGTAAATCCCGTGGAACCGTGGCGCATGATGGCCATCACCTTTACGAACAAGGCCGCCGATGAGCTGAAAGCCCGCCTTGAACGGATGCTCGGCCCCGGCGCCCGGGATATCTGGGCCATGACCTTCCACGCCGCCTGCGTGCGTATTTTGCGCCGGGACATCGACCGCTTAGGGTACGACCGTGCCTTTACGATTTACGACACAACCGATTCCCTCGCGCTGATTAAGCGCATCGTCAAGGAGATGAACCTCGATGATAAAACCTTCCCGCCCCGCACCGTCCTCGGGCAGATAAGCCGGGCCAAAGACGCCATGCTATCGGCGGAGGCGTTTGCACAGGAGGCGGAGAAGAGCCGTGACCTGCGGCGGGTGCGGATGGGTAAGATTTATCTGGAGTACGCCAGCCGCATGAAGGAGGCCAACGCCCTCGACTTTGACGACCTGCTTCTCCTCTGCGTGCGCCTTCTGGAAGAGCATCCGGAGGTGCTGGGCTACTACCAGAGGAAGTTTCGCTATATCCTCATCGACGAGTATCAGGACACGAACAAATTGCAGTACCGCTTCGCCAGCGCACTGGCGGGAGAGCACCGGAACATCTGTGTGGTGGGGGATGATGACCAGAGCATCTACCGGTTCCGGGGCGCCACCATTGAGAACATTTTGAGCTTTGAATCCCAGTACAAAAACGCCCGGGTCATCCGCCTTGAGCAAAACTACCGTTCAACAGCCCGCATCCTCGATGCGGCCAACGACGTGATTCAAAACAACACCGGGCGAAAAGGCAAGAAACTCTGGACGAAAAACGATCAGGGCGAGCCTGTGACCCTCTACGTTGCCCGGGACGAGCGGGAGGAGGCGGACTTTGTTCTGAGCCGGATTCTTGAGAATGCGGCACGGGGCGAAAAGCTGAGCGACCATGCCGTTCTCTATCGAATGAACGCCCAGTCAAACCAGCTTGAATTTGCCTTCAGGCACGCCGGCGTGCCCTACCGCGTCGTGGGCGGTACGCGCTTCTTTGACCGGGCGGAGATTAAAGACATTCTCGCCTACCTCTGCGTCATAAACAACCCGAAGGACGATCTGCGCCTGATGCGCATCATCAACACCCCTGCCCGGGGCATCGGTCAGACGACCCTCGACGCCGTCTCCCTCCTTGCCGCCGAAAACGGCCTTTCCGTCTTCGAGGTGCTGCGCCGGGCGGCGGAGCATAAGCCGCTTCAGCGGGCGGCGGCAAGGCTGCGGGCGTTTGTGGAGATGATTGAGGCGCTGACGGAACTGAGCCGCACCCAGCCCCTTGATGTGTTTTACGACACCCTTTTAGATGTAACGGGGTACATCCGCGCCCTTGAGGAAAAGCAGTCGGAGGAAAACCGAACCCGCATTGAAAACGTCCGGGAGCTTAAGACCAACATCGTGACGTTTATGAAGCAGAGCCCCGAGGGGACCCTCTTTGACTTCCTCAGCGACATCGCCCTCTACACCGACATGGACGATTTCGATCAAGCAGACGACAAGGTCGTAATGATGACGATGCACAGCGCCAAGGGCCTTGAGTTTCCCACTGTGTTCATCGTCGGCGCCGAGGAGGGCATTTTCCCCGGCGTCCGCTCCATCGGTGAGCCGGAGGAGATGGAGGAGGAGCGGCGGCTCTGCTACGTGGCTATAACACGGGCGAAGAAAAAGCTCTACTTCACAGCCGCCCGCCGCCGCATGATTTTCGGCCAGACCCGCGGCAGTAAAGTCTCCCGCTTCGTGGAGGAGATTAAGCCGGAAAACATTGAAACCGAGGGCGTAGCATCGTATAACGCCTTTGACGACGCCCCCGAGCCGGAGCGGGGGTATGGTTTTGGGCGGCAAACAGATTTCGGCAGGCCCGCCCGCCCGTATTCAAACTCCGGTGTACGGTCGCGCTCCGGGTATTCAGATTATAGCGCCGCGCCCAGGCGCCCTGCGCCAGCTGCAAATCGACCCGCGCCGGTCAGCGCGCCGCCGCCCTCCTTCATGAAACGAAAGGCGCCGGCAGGGGCGGCCTTTGACGTGGGCGACATTGTGCAGCACAAGGCCTTCGGCCGCGGCGAGGTTGTGTGCGTGAAGGAAATGGGAGGCGATGCCCTCATGGAAGTCAGCTTCGAGGGTGTGGGCACTAAGCGCCTTATGCGCAACTCGGCGGCCATGTTCATGACGAAAGCCGAGTAACATCGAAAATCACTGAGAGAAAATGAGGAATTTGACTTGAGCATATCTAAAAGCGCCCTAGGCCGCTCCGCTCTTCTCCTTGCGACGGTAATATGGGGCATCTCCTTCGTCTTAATGGACTTTGCACTGGGTTCTATGCCCACCTTTTACATACTCGCCATCCGTTTTACGGGGGCGGCGGTTATCCTCTTTGCCGTAAGCGGCCGGAGGATAAAGAAAATCAACTGGGCATACATAAAGTGGGGCGCCATATTGGGCACAGCGCTTCTTGCCGCGTACGTGCTCCAGACCTTCGGCCTGCAGTACACAACGCCCGGCAAAAACGCCTTTCTCACCACCACGTACTGCATCATCGTGCCCCTTTTGCACTGGGTTTTCTCCCGTCAGCGGCCTGACCGGTTTAACTTCATGGCGGCGGTGCTCTGCGTGGTGGGAATCGGGTTTATCTCCGTCAATGACTTTTCCATCGGCTTAGGGGACGGGCTCACCCTCCTGTGCGGCGTGATGTATGCGGTGCACATGGTAGCCACGGCAGCGGCGGTAAAAGACAGGGACTTTCTCCTTCTCTCCGCTTTGCAGTTTGCCGTTGCCGGTGTCTTATCGTGGATATTCGGCCTTTTCACCCAGCCCTTTCCCGGGATGATTCCCGTAAAAGCAGTCATAAACCTTGCGTTTCTCACCGTGATGAGCACGGCCCTGTGCCTGACGCTCCAGGTCTTCGGGCAGAAGCATACCCCACCGACGCAGGCGTCTATTATCATGGCGCTGGAGGCGGTGTTCGGCGCGGCGGCCTCCATCGTCGTGGGCAGTGAAATTGTCACGCCGCGGCTTGCCGTGGGCTTTGCCCTGACTTTTATCTCCGTCATCGTCAGCGAAACGAAGCTGTCTTTCTTTCGCAGAAAACGAAAGGGTGAGGTTTTACAGTGAAATCCTTCAGAAAACAGCTCTCTTTTAACCTGCCGGCCCGCCGCGGCCTTGTGAACATCACGGGGGACGTGGAGCAGGCGGTGCGGGAAAGCGGTGTGCAGGAGGGGCTTGTGCTCGTAAACGCTATGCACATCACCGCTAGCGTCTTTATTAATGACGACGAGCCGGGTTTGCACCATGATTTCGAGCAATGGCTGGAGCAGCTTGCCCCCGAAAAGCCCTACAGCCAATACCGCCACAACGGCTTTGAGGACAACGCCGACGCGCACTTAAAGCGCACCGTCATGGGGCGGGAAGTGGTGGTGGCCATCACGGAGGGGAAGCTGGACTTTGGCCCGTGGGAGCAGATTTTCTATTACGAGTTTGACGGACGGCGCAAAAAAAGCGTCCTTGTGAAAATTATCGGGGAGTAACGCCTCATTTTTTAATCGAATTTTAATTGTTCCTTATAGTAAAATATGGTAACATAGTTTCGCCGTTTTCAGCGGCAATACGAACGGGAGGCATGCCATGTTAAGAATCGAGCATCTTACGAAATCCTTCGGCACGAAAAAGGCCGTGGACGACCTTTCTCTCGAAATAAAGCCGGGAGAGATTTGCGGGTTTATTGGCCATAACGGCGCCGGCAAAACAACGACCATCAAGAGTGTTTGCGGGATTTTGCAGTTTGAAGAAGGGGAAATTTACGTAAACGGGCACTCCGTTAAAGCAGACCCCATCGCCTGCAAGCGGGATCTCGCCTATATTCCGGACAACCCCGACCTATACGAATTTTTGTCCGGCATTAAGTATTTAAACTTCATCGCCGACGTGTTCGGAATCGGGGAGAAGGAGCGGGAGGAGCGCATCCACCGCTACGCCGATATGTTTGAGCTGACGGGCGACCTCGCCCAGCCCATCTCGGCCTATTCCCACGGTATGAAGCAAAAACTCGCTCTGATTTCCGCCCTGATTCACGACCCGAAACTCATCATTCTCGACGAACCCTTCGTCGGTCTTGACCCTACAGCCTCCTTTAAGCTGAAAAAGCTCATGCGGGAGCTGTGCGATAAGGGCGCTGCGATTTTCTTCTCCACCCACGTTCTGGAAGTGGCGGAGAAACTGTGTGACAAAGTCGCAGTGATTAAAAACGGGCGGCTCATCGCCTTCGGCACCATGGAGGAGATTAAGGGGGATACGTCCCTCGAATCGGCGTTTTTCGGGCTGGAGGAGCAAAATGGCTAGCTTTAAACCGGTATTCTGGATTTCCATCCGCTCCATGATTGCCACCATGTTCCCCCGGTACCGCAAAAGTGACGCCAAGACAAAGCGGCGGCTTCTGCTGTACATCCTGCTGTTTGCCTATGTGCTCATTTCCGTCGTGGGCGGCGAGGCGGCGATGTTCTATGGCCTTGCCAAATCCCTCGGAGCGGCGGGGTACGGGTGGCTGTATTTCGCTGTGGTGGGGTTTGCGGTGCTTGGACTGTGTGTTGTGGGCGGTCTGTTTCTCACCCACGCGCAGCTGTTTGCCGCAAAGGACAACGAGCTCCTGCTGAGCCTTCCCATCAAACCGGGGGTGGTTCTCCTCTCCCGCATCGCGTCTCTCCTCGTACTGGATTATATTTTCACCCTCATTGTGGCCGGGCCTGCGGCGGTGATTTGGATTGCGGTCAATTCCATCAGCGGGGTGGGGGCCGTCTTCCTCCTGCTGTCGGTGATTCTCCTGCCCCTTCCGGCCATGGGCCTGTCCATGCTCATTGCGTGGATTCTCTCGGCGATATTTTCCCGCTTGCGCCGGTCGAACCTCATTAAGCTGGGGTTTTACCTGCTGTTTTTCGTCGCCTACCTTTACCTCGTCACAAACCTCAACGGGTATATCACCGCATTGGTTTCCCGCGGAGCGGAGATAGCCGAGGCCTTCCGCCGCACCGTGTTCCCCCTCTATCACCTCGGCGCGGCCATCACCCAGGGGGATGGGGTGAGCTTTTTCATCTTCCTCGTCTGCGCCCTGGCGCCCTTTGTCATCATGACGGTCATCCTCTCAAGCCAGTTCCTGAAAATCGCCACCACGAACAGGGGCGTTCGGAAAATCGAGTACCGGCAGAAGCGGCTAAGGGCTTCAGGCGCCCGCATGGCCTTCGTGAAGAAGGAGCTGCGCCTGTTCTTCTCCCTCCCCGTGTACATCTTAAACGGCGGGCTGGGGGGCGTTTTCAGCGTCGTGCTGTCGGTGCTTCTGGCGGTGCGCCGTGATTTGATTTACGAGATGTTCGGCCAGACGCAGGGGGCGCTGCCCTTTGATGTGCCGACGATTGCGGCCCTCATGCTGTGCTTGTTTTCGGCCCTGAGCCTCGTGTCGGCGGCTTCCGTGTCCATTGAGGGGAACACCTTGTGGATTGCCCGCAGCCTGCCCGTCTCCACCTACGATATTCTTCTGGCGAAAGTGGCCTCCCACTCCCTCGCCTGCGGCGTGCCCACCCTCATCGGCGCGATCATTTGTGCCGTGGCGCTCGGGCCGGATCTAATCGGCCTTCTTGCGCTGTTTATCACGCCCATTGCGCTGGTGGTGACCATGGGATTTGCCGGCGTTGCCATTAACCTGCGCTTTCCCCGGCTAGACTGGGTTAACCCTGTGCAGCCGGTGAAGCAGGGTGCTTCCATTCTCATCGCCATGCTGGCGGGCGCCGCCCTCATCATTGCGCCGGGGATGCTCTACGTGTTTCTCCTGAACAGGATTATGGACGTGGGCTTTATGATTTTCCTCACCGGCGTGGTGTACATCGGTATTTCAATTCTCCTTGCCATGTCCCTCAAAGACAAAGGCGCGCGCCTTTTCGAGGAGCTGGGCGGGTAAGGCTTCGGAGTGTTCTGATTATGATTTTGTACTTTACTGCAACGGGCAACTCCCTGCGCGCGGCGGAGAAAATCGCCTCGGCCACGAAAGACCGCCTTTTCGACATCGGCCGGGCGGTGCGGCACGGGGGATTTAAAGTAGAGCTGGCGGAAAACGAACCGCTGGGCTTCGTCTTCCCCGTCTTTGCGTGGACGCTGCCCGGTGTTGTGGAACTGTTTATCCGGAAGATGGAGATAACCGGCTACACCGGCCAGTATACCTACGGCGTGTTTACATGCGGCGAAAGCGCCGGAGGGACCGAGGCGGCGCTGGCGCAGTCTCTTTCCCAGCGGGGCATCGCACTTCATTACACCGCAGAAGTGGTCATGCCCGACAACTACATCATCTGGTCCCACCTGCTGCCGCCGGAGCAGCTGGGGAAAATCCTCAGCGCGGCGGACGGGCAGATTGAGCGTATTGCGGCCGCCGTCTCCGCCCGGGAGAGGAAGGCCCTCTCCGCCAAGAAGCCGGAGATGCCCTGCCTTCCCATGGAGGACGTGAGCACCGCCGCGGGTTGCTCAAAGCTCCGTGCCACGGAAAAATGCACCGCCTGCGGTCTCTGCCGCGCGATATGCCCAACGGGGTGTATCCGGCAGAGCGGCGATAACCGCCCCCGGTGGGAGGGGCAATGCACCCAGTGCCTTGCCTGCCTGCACCGCTGCCCCCAGGGGGCCATCGAGTGGGAAAAGGACACCGTGGGGAAAAAGCGGTACGTCCACCCGAAGGTGCGGCTCCACGATTCCTACGAATAACAAAAACACCCCGAATCCGTTGAACCGCCCCAAGGTTAGTGGACATGAACAAAAAGCACCCCTGGTGTTAGGCAAAGAGGGTTAAGTAGAAAACTGGCATCGTAATTCCAGCGGTGTCAGTTTTGTTTTGGTCTGAATGCGCTGGTGGTTGTAGAAGAAGATGTAATCGTCAATGAGCTTTCTTGCTTCTTCATAAGACTGTATTTTTACTCTGTTGACGCACTCCGTTT
>DUPW01000135.1 GCA_012838125.1 Papillibacter sp. | reverse complement strand
TCTCTATACGCTTTTATTCGAATCCGCCTACCTCCACCTTGATTCCAGCTATCACGGCACCGATTTTCCGGAAGAGAATATCAACGAATGCCTGTCCGCGGCGCTGCTGCTGTACGAAGCGGACCGCGCTTATATCCTGGAACTTGACGAGGAATTGGAAGCGTGCGAGTATCTCTATACAAAAACACGAGAGGGCTGCGTACCTTCGGAAGACGAAGCCGTCGACTCGATACTGTTTTCCAACCTGTTCACCGACATCATCAAAAAAGGCGAGCCGTTTCTCTTCCTGACGGAAGAGCTGAAGGAGTCTCATCCCGCCGAGTACGCCTGGCTTCGCGCGCATAACATCTCAAACGCGATGGGTATGCCCTTTACAACACGCACGGAACTCGTGGCCTTTTTCTGCGTCAACAACGTCCGGCGCTTCTGGAAGAAATCGAGCTTTCTGAGCCTGGCGACAAAGGTACTCTTCAATGAAATCCGGGCGATCAACATGTTTCATCTGTCCAAGACTGCCCGGCACAGTACAAAGGAGCTGTCGGACGAAGACGTCGTCATTAAGCTTTTCGGCGGATTTGAGATCGCCACAAATATCGGTTCGCTCGATTTTACGGATTTTTCATCGGTGCAATGCAGCAGGTTTCTGCTGTACCTGTTGAAAAACAGAAACCGGACGATCCCGGTGCGCGAGATCGCCGACGTTTTATGGCCGGACCGGGTTTTCGACACTTAACAACTCAATAAATACCTTCAAGACCGCATAACAGCGGCCTTTTTTAAGTCAAACAATAAAAATTATATGTTGTATGTTGTTGTATGATATGGTATAATGTTCATATGAAACTATATTATGACAGAAGAACAAAGGATCCCATTTATTATGTTCAGCAAGGGTTTAGGAATGGCAAAAAGACAACAACTAAAAATGTTGAAAGGATTGGAAAACATTCAGAACTGCTTAAGATTACTAATGATCCACTGTCTTATGCTAAAGAACGAATTGCAAAATTAAATGAAGAGATGGCGAAAAAAAATAAGGTCACGATGGAGGTGACAATTGATTTTAATGAAAAGATAAAATCGACTGATAACATTGTATCCTCAAGCAACGGGCTTAACATCGGGTATTTTATTTTACAAAAGATTTATCACGATCTTGCTATTAGTTCTTTTTTTAAAAAGGTAACTGCTGATTCCAAAATAACTTATGAACCTGATTTAATAAATCGTTTTTTGACATATGCAAGAATCCTTGAGCCGGATTCAAAACTTGGAACCTATGATCACTTACATAAATATTATGAGCTTCCTGAATTTAATTATGTTCATATATTGCGCACCATGGATATCCTTAATGAAAACTATGATGAATATATAAGCCATCTGTTTAATTACAGTAACCGCATTGTACCTAGAAATACATCCGTATGTTACTTTGACTGTACCAATTACTATTTTGAAACTGAATGCGATGATGAGGACTACATAGACGAGGTAACCGGCGAGATAATAAAGGGGCTTAGAAAATATGGACCATCTAAAGATCATAAACCTAACCCCTTAGTTGAAATGGGGTTATTCATGGATGCGCAGGGAATCCCAATCTCTATGTGTATAAATTCAGGTTCAGATAACGAGCAGATTTGTGCAATCCCCGTTGAGAAAAAATTAATAAAGATGTTAGATGGTAAAAGGTTTATCTACTGCGCTGATGCGGGGCTGGGTTCGTTAAATATTCGTAAATTTAATTCTATGGGTGGTAGAGCCTTTATAGTAACCCAGTCAATTAAGAAGCTGTCAGATACTCTTAAGGAAGCTGTGTTTAATGATTATGGTTACCGTCTCCTATCCACGGATAAGCCCGTTACTATTAAAGAATTAAAGTCCTTTGATAAAAAAGATAAAATTAATCTACCGTTATATACTGATAAGGCATATAAAATTATTGAGGCTGATAGGGCCATTGATCTTGGGCTTTATGAAGAGAAGGTACTAAATAATGGTAAGACAAGAAAGGTAAAATCCAAGGCCCTTTTAACCCAGAAAATTATCGTTACTTTTTCAAGGAAAATAATGGAATATCAGCGTTATATTAGAAATAGACAGATTGAAAGAGCAAAGAAGCTATTAAAAAATATGGATCCGAGTTCCTATAAAAAAGGCCCGCATGATATAACCCGTTTTATTAAAAGAGTATCATCTTCAAAGTCCGGGGATAAAGTAACGGATTTGTATACCTTAGACCAGAAAGTTATTGATGAGGAAGAAAAATATGATGGTTATTATGCGATAGCGACAAACCTGGAGGATGACGCTAAATCAATTATTGAAATCAGCTCAAACAGATACAAAATTGAGAATTGTTTCCGGGTATTGAAAACTAACTTTTCGGCTCGGCCTGTTTTCCATGAAAAAAGGGAACGGATAATAGCGCATTTTATGATATGCTATACTGCTCTTTTAGTATATCGCCTTCTTGAGACAAAGCTAGATGCCTATGGAACCCATTTTACAGTAGATAATATTATTGAAACGTTAAAGAATATGGAAGTGGCAAATACCCAGGATATGTATTATCAGTCTTTATATAATGGTTCACAGGTGTTAACCGCGCTTAATGCAGTATTTGGTTTAGGTTTAGATAAAAAATATTACCAGCCCAAGGAACTGAATAAAAAGATTAGAAAAATTTTATAATGGTATTTACATACAACATCTTTTTTAGTCCATTAAGAGGTGAAAACCATTGGTTTATCAGGCTTTGCACCTCTTTGTTTATTTCCAACTGTCGAAAAAGGGGTTTTATGGCCGGACCAGTTGATCGACAATCCGTACAACATGGTCAAAGGCGTGGCTTTCAGGGTCCGCAAAATCCTCGACAGCATCTGTCCGGACAAGCTTGTGATCGCCAAATCAGGCACCTACGCCATTAACGACAAACTGACGATTATTATGGACATTGAATCCTTCGACCGCCTTTGCGACAAAATCCATTCCGCCAGGATTTCGGCGGCCGAAAAACAGTATCTATACGAAAAAGCCCTCAGTATATATCGTGGGGACATGCTGCCCAATTACGAATCCGAGATTTGGCTGATCGCCTGGATCGGATATTATCAGATCAAATACCTTGAGATCCTGAAGGAATACCTGAAGCTTCTGCAAGAGACGGAACAATATAGCAAGATCTTCGAGGTTGTTTCGAATGTGCTTAGTATCGGTTACGCCGACGGTGAAATCTATGAGGTCTTAATCGAAACACTCTTAAAGCAAAATAAACTTGAGATGGCAAAGAGCTACTATATGCGCGTTGAAAAATTTCTGACAACTGAGCAGCGCAGGAATTTCATCAGCTCTTGGAACGACTACATAAAATGACCGGCAATAATAAACAAAGCCGCCCCCTAAGGGACGGCTTTTTTCAGCAGGTTATGCGCTCGCCTGACTTAATAGTTTTCCGCGTGAATCTGGAAGAAGGCCCGCGGGTGTACGCACACGGGGCACTCCTCCGGTGCTTCGGCGCCCACCACCAGGTGACCGCAGTTGAGGCACTGCCAGACAACCTCGTTGTCCTTCTTAAACACTTTGCCGGCTTCGACGTTCGCGATGAGCTTTCTGTAGCGCTCCTCGTGGTGCTTTTCAATTTCGGCCACGCCTTCAAACTGCTTGGCAATCTCCTCAAAGCCCTCTGCGCGCGCCACCTTGGCAAACTCGGCATACATATCCGTCCACTCGTAGTTTTCACCGGCGGCGGCGTCTTTCAGGTTCGCCAGAGTATCGGGCACTCTGCCGCCGTGGAGCAGCTTAAACCACAGCTTGGCGTGCTCCTTTTCGTTTTCAGCCGTCTCCATGAAAATGTTGGCAATCTGCTCATAGCCGTCTTTCTTGGCTTGAGAGGCATAATATGTGTATTTCGTTCTAGCCTGCGTTTCTCCGGCGAAAGCCGCCATGAGATTATCCCACGTTTGGCTTCCTTTCAGTTCTTTGCTCATTACGAACACTCCTTTGCAAAAATGAAATGGTTGGCGTACCTGTCCTTCAAAAGGAGACTGTGTATAGGCTTATTATATACATCTTGTCCCCCTTGGGCAAACTAAATTTGGCAGAATCGTTACAAAGTACATAAAATACATCCGTTTTTCTACCGAATATTCAGCCGAATATTCAAATATTTGCTGGTTGAAAAAACTGTCTTATCCCTGTAGAATGGTAAGAGGCGGTTATTGTGCATTTTGACACAGTGTATCGTTTTCTATACGAATCGGCTTGACGGTTTCGTTGGGCCGTTTTATTCCGATTTGGAGCTAACGATTACGCGTCACTAAAGAGCCCGAACAGCTGCGTTCGGTTGCGCACCTTCGTCTTCGCGTAGATGTTGGACAAGTGCTTCGACAGCGTCGCGTGGGTGATGTACAGCTGCTGGCACATCTCCTCGCTGCTCTTGCTGCTGCAGACGAGGGTCACGATTTCCGTCTCCCGCTTCGTCAGGCCGTACTGCGCCGCCTTTTTGGCGATGCGCTCCGGGTGGGCGAGAAGCCTTGAGCGGCGGCCCCGCCCTTCAAGGACGCTGTAGAATTTCCGTTCCAGCGGGTCCTTGAGGGTGTTCATGATGTAAATATCCCGCGCGGAGAAATCCTCGTCGTTTTTCTCCCGGAACATACCGAGGATGGCCAGCGGGCAATCCTTATGGACAAGGGATATGAAAAGACCCCAGTAAATGTTCTTCGGCTGCCAGACCTCGCGAAAAACCCGCGTCTTTTCCATCTTGGCCGGGGAGATAATATCCGACTGGCGGAAGACGCTGCTGTAAGGCGCCATAATAAACTCGTTCCAATGGGGATAGTTCCCCTCCGTGAAGAAGGCGTGGTCGGAACTGTCGTCGACGGTTTCCGTGGACTTCGGGTTAGAGAGTTTCACGCGCCCGTTCTCCCGCGCCGCCTGAAAGATGATGCCCGTCTGATACGGAATCAGCGTGCGAATCTGCTGGAGAATCGTATCGCACATTTCCGGATACGTCTCGCAGTAGTTGATACGCGTGACCATCTGGAGCAGAAACTGCCACTCATAATCGAACAGTGTTGAACTCATTCCGTACCACCTTCCCTTGTTATGCGTCCGTACGCGGCGCAGCCCAAAGCGTACATTTTCCCGTTTTTTACTCAATTTCCGGTTTTCACTACAGTGAGAATACTCATTATTCGGTATGAATCTATAAGTAAATTAGCACAAAACATGAACATATTCAAGAAAGAGTATGAAACAAAATAATACAACTTTTTTAGAGAAGATTTATAATGTTTATGTACATTGTGCTGTTAAATGGCGGTCTCCGGTTGTTTAAAACCTTTAAAAATACACGTCTTGGACAAAATCTTCAAACTTTGTCAAAAAAGCATAGGAGGAAGTATAATGATTTTTTCTGAAAAGCATGAGCTTATTCGGAAACTGGCGCGCGACTTTGCGGAAAAAGAACTGACTAAAGAGATTCTTGACCGCATCGAGGAGACGGGCGAGTACCCCAAAGAGCTCCTCGACAAAATGGCAAAAGCCGGCTTCTTCGGCATTAAGACGCCGGTTAAGTACGGCGGCCAGGGTTCTGACTACCTGTCCTACGTTATCGTCATGGAAGAGCTCGCCCGTGTGAGCGCCGTTACGACGATCTGGGTTTCCGCCCCCAACTCCCTCGGCGGCGGCCCGCTACTTCTGGCTGGAACGGAAGAACAGCTGCAGAAGTACCTCGTCCCCGTTGCCAGAGGCGAGAAGATCATGGCATTCGGCCTGACCGAGCCGAACGCCGGTTCTGACGCCGGTTCCACCAGCACCACCGCCGTCCGTGACGGTGACTACTGGATTCTCAACGGCCGTAAGACCTTCATCACGACGGCCCCTGTCGCCGACTGGTGCATCGTCTACGCCAAGACGGACAAGACCCAGAGAGGCTCCCGCGGCATCTCCGCGTTCATCGTTGACATGAAGACTCCCGGCGTTTCCGTCGGTAAGAATGAGCAGAAGATGGGTATCATCGGCTGCCCGACCTCTGACGTCATCCTCGAGGACGTCCGCGTCCACAATGACGATATGCTGGGTGAAGAAGGCAAGGGCTTTACCAACGCCATGAAGACCCTCGACATCGGCCGCATCGGCGTTGCCGCCATGTCTGTCGGCGTCGCCCAGGGCGCTCTCGAAGAGGCCATCCGGTACTCCAAGGAGAGAAAGCAGTTCGGCAGAAGAATTGCCGACTTCCAGGATATCAGCTTCATGATCGCCGATATGGCCACGAAGCTGCAGGCCGCCAAGGAGCTTGTCTACAGAGCGGCTCAGCTGAAGGAACTGAACCACCCCGACGCCGGCCAGGCTGCCTCCATGGCGAAATACTACGCCAGTGAAATCTGCAACGAAATCGCCGGCAAGGCCGTTCAGATCCACGGCGGTTACGGCTTTATTAAAGAGTACAAGGTCGAGCGCATCTATCGCGACTGCCGCGTCTTCACTATCTTCGAAGGCACAAGCCAGGTTCAAAAGATGGTTATCGCCAACAGCCTGTTGAAGAAGTAAGGAAAAGGAGTTTTGTCATGAAAATCATTGTCTGTGCAAAACAGGTTCCCGATACAAACGAGGTCCGCATCGACCCCGTTAAAGGCACCCTCATCCGTGACGGTGTCCCCTCCATTCTCAACCCCGACGATGCCAACGCTCTGGAAGCTGCGCTGCAGCTGAAGGATCAGTACCCCGGCACAACGGTATCCGTCGTCTCCATGGGCCCCGGCCAGGCTTCCTACATGCTGCGGGAATGCCTTGCCATGGGCGCGGACGAAGCCGTCCTCCTCTCCTCCCGTGCATTCGGCGGCGCCGACACCTGCGCCACCTCCACCACGCTTGCCGCCGGCATCCGCAAGCTCGGCAAGTATGACATCATCTTCGCCGGCCGTCAGGCTATCGACGGTGACACGGCTCAGGTTGGCCCGCAGACGGCGCAGCGCCTCGGCATCCCTTCCGTGACGTACGTCCAGAAAATCCGCGAAATCAAGGAAGGCTCCGTTGTTGTGGAGCGCGCCCTTGAGGACGGATACGAAGTCATCGAAGTCAAGACGCCTTGCCTGCTCACCGCCGTCAAGGAGCTCAACGAGCCCCGCTACATGACGGTTTCGCAGATTGAAGAGGCCTATAAGAAGGAAATCATCGTCTGGAACGAAAACGACGTCAACCTCGCTCCCGAAGACTGCGGTCTGAAAGCCAGCCCGACGCAGGTGTTCCGGAGCTTTACGCCCGAACCGAAGGGCAAGGGTGAAATGCTCACCGGTACCGTGAACGAAATGGTGTCGGCTCTCGTTGCAAAGCTGACAGAAAAGCATGTGCTTTAATAAGCGAAGGGATGTGACATAAATGGCTGTTAAAGTTATTGATGCAAAATGTAAGGGCTGCACGAAGTGCGTCAAAGCGTGCCCCTTTGATGCGATTACCATGCAGGGGAAACTCGCCGACATCGGCCCCTCCTGCACAAACTGCGGCGCGTGTATCGAAGTCTGCCCCTTCGACGCCATCGTTAAAGAAGACGAAGGCAAGAAGGGTGTCGATATCTCCCTCTATCACGACGTCTGGGTCTTTGCCGAACAGCGTGACGGCGAGCTCATGGGCGTTTCCATCGAGCTCCTCGGCGAAGGTAAGAGACTGGCTGACGAAATCGGCTGCAAAGTCTGCGCCATTCTCTGCGGCGAAAACGTAGACCACCTTGTGGACGAGCTGTACGAGTACGGCGCCGAGATTGTCTACTACGCCAACGCGCCCGAACTGAAGTCCTACAACACCGACGCATACACGAAGGTCATCTACGAGGCCATCGTGACGTACAAGCCCGAAATCGTCCTCCTCGGCGCCACACACATCGGCCGTGACTTAGGCCCGTGCATCGCCGTTAAGTGCGGCACCGGCCTCACCGCCGACTGCACGAAGCTGGACATCGACCCTGCGGACAAGAAGCTCATGCAGACCCGTCCGGCCTTCGGCGGCAACCTCATGGCGACGATTCTCTGCCCGAACCACCGTCCGCAGATGTCCACGGTCCGTCCCGGCGTTATGTCGAAGCCGGAGCGCAACCCGGGCGCCAAGGGCGAACTGGTTAAGCTGGAACCCGCCTTCAAGGAAGGCGACATCCGCATGCAGGTCCTCGAAGTCGTCAAGGCTCTCACCGAGAAGGTCTCCCTCACGGACGCCCGCGTCATCGTCTCCGGCGGCGCCGGCCTCGGCAATCCCGAAGGCTTTGAGCTCCTCAAGAAACTGGCTGACCGCCTCGGCGGCGTTGTGGGCGCTTCCCGTGCCGCTGTTGACGCCGGCTGGATTGATCACAGCCACCAGGTTGGTCAGACGGGTACAACCGTCAAGCCGGATCTCTACATCGCCTGCGGCATCTCCGGCGCCATCCAGCACCTTGCTGGTATGCAGACGTCGAAGCTCATCATCGCCATCAACAAGAATGAAGACGCTCCGATTTTCGAAGTGGCTGACTACGGCATCGTGGGCGACCTGTACAAGGTCATCCCCGCCCTGCTGGAGGCCATTGGATAATCGACGCACCATGCATACGAAACCCGCTGCACATTCTGTGCGGCGGGTTTTCTTTTGGACTTTTTTGTTTTTTTCCATGATTATCCTCAACCCGACCCGGGACTATTTCTGAAATTTTCCCCCTTCGGGTGCGCATACTATCGGCGAAAGGAATCCTGCCGCGTCGCCGGCAATCAGTATGGAGAGGAACAATGAAAAGAAAACGCTATTGTATTCGGTTTGCCGCACTGCTCCTTGCACTATGCCTTACCGGTTTTTCAGGCACCTGCCGGGCCGCAAGCGGCGTGCACACCGTCCAATGGGGCGACAGCATGTGGAAAATCGCCGTCCGCTATGAAATTGGCCTGAGCGAGCTTATCGCCGCAAACCCGCAGATAAAAAATCCCGCGCTCATCTACGTGGGCCAGAAAATCAACATCCCCAGCATCGATGACGTCAAGACCCTCGAGGCGAAGGTTGTGGAGCTCGTCAACCAGCAGCGTGTCTGGGCGGGCCTTGCACCGCTGAAGCACAACTGGGAGCTGTCCCGGGTGGCGCGCTACAAGTCCCAGGACATGATTGACAAAAACTATTTCAGCCACACATCACCCACCTACGGTTCGCCCTTCCGCATGATTGAAAACTTCGGCGTGTACTTCACCGCCGCAGGCGAAAACATCGCCTATGGACAGAGGTCGCCGCAGGAAGTGATGAATTCGTGGATGAACTCACCGGGCCACAAGGCCAACATCCTCAGCAATATCTACGACCAAATCGGCGTCGGCGTGGCGAAGAAGGCAAACGGCACTTACTATTGGACGCAGATGTTCATCAAGAGCAGATAAACAAAAGGTGTGGACTTTTCCGTCTACACCTTTTTACCGCCGTTTCCTCAACAGCGTCATGCCCAGAATGGCGCCACTCAGACCCCCCACAATGTGGGTCAGCTGAGAGATGTTGTCCCGCTGGAAAATGCCCGCCACGATTTCCCGCCCGAGGTACAGGGCAATCACCACAAGGAGGGTGATGGGGATGCTGCCGCCCCGCTGTCCGGAAAGGGACGAGAGGATGATGAGCATGAAGACAATCCCGCTGGCTCCCAAAAGCGCCTCGTAGGGAAAGAAGATAAACTCCACAAGGCCGCACACGAGGGCCGTGATGGCAATAGCGAGGAGAATTTTGCGGCTACCGTACTTTTCCTCCAGCGGCGGGCCGATGACGAGCAGGAGCAGCATATTGCCGATGTAGTGGTCATACCCCGCGTGTCCCAAAACGTGGAGGAAAAAGCGCGGATAGGTGAGAATGTCCGTCATAGGTGACCGATAGACGGAAAAAAGCATCCATGTACTCCGCCCGCTTGTCAGCTCCCCGAGAAGGAGCGCCCCGAGGGACAGGAGCGCAAAGGTGAGTATCACGGGCGAGTTATAATGCAGCTTGATTTTCACAGTGACCCTCCCCGTTATCCGGCTGATATTCTCCTATCATATCATCTTTTTCCACCAAGGCAACCTGCCTGACATAAAAAAACCGGCGGAGAAATCCCTCTCCGCCGGTTTGCTTTGAGCTGGACTTTACAGGCCGTATTTCCTGTTCCAGCGCTCCTCGGCTTTCTTTATCTGCTCTGCCGTCCAGCCGAAGCGCGCAAGCTGCCTGTAATCGCCGCTGTAATCGGCCGCCTCCAGCGCCCGCTTGTAGGCCGCCTCCTCCGATTTAATCGCCGCCTCCCCCTCAGAGCGGCGCAGGCTGTCCTTTTGCCGCTTATCCTCCCGCGCCGCCGAGGCCTGCTCCAGCCACTCTTTGTAGAGTGTCTCCAGCTCCTCCAGCTTCGCCTTCGCCGCCGCCTGGGCCACGGCGCCGTCGTACTCCGCCTTCAGCTTGAATAGCTCTCTGTCAAGCGCGCTCTCATCAGTTCGATATCGGCGATCAAGGTCGGTTAGATTTCGAAGCAGGCTTGTCCCAAAAGCAAGCTGCGCCTGGCCGGCCGTGCCGCTATTTAAGCCCCGGGCGGCGGCGTATTCGTGAAAGGCCGCCCGCTCCCGCTCATTCTCCGCCGCAGCGCTGTCCTTCGCCTCAGCGTAAGACGCCTTCAGGCCGCTTTTCTTTTCACTCAGCGCCGAGACGTTTTGCCTGTAGGCCGAATCGAGAGCCGCCCGAGCCGCCCGCACCTTCGCGTCTCCCATGGCGGTAACGTACGATTCCCGCGCCGCCGGCGTGCCCGCCAGCGTCGCCGGGCCGGGGTCAAGTTTCACACCGCCGGACGCCGCCAGCTCATACATCCCGTCGTTTGTGATTACGCGGGATCCCACGGGCACGCGGCTTTGCCCTGCGCTGTCGGTGTACGTCAGTCCGTCGATGATGTAGCCGACGCCGAGGGCCCCGCTGGGGTCATAATAATACGTTTTAACAGCCATAATTGTCCCCTCCTTCGCTCCTTATCCTCTGTCTCTCTTTAAAACCTGCGGCGGTGCGCGGCATTTCCGAAGGCGCACCGCCGCATTTGTCTATTCAAAAATCAAATCCGCATGGCCGCACCGCACCAAAAGCTCATAGAGCGCCAACGCGGCCCTTTCGCAGGAGCCGAATGCTCCCCAGGATTTCTCCTCCGGCTTTTCAGCCGGCTGTTTGCACCCCTTCGTCATTGGGAGCGCATCCGCGCCGCCACCACGATGGCCTTGAGTGTCTCAAGGCGCATGTTGATGTCATCGGGGTTTTCCGCCTTTGGCGTGCCGCCGTTGATAATCTCCGCATCCAGCAGCTTTCTGACCTCCGGCTTCATCCAGTCCGGCACATCGCCAAAGGTGCGGATAAAGGGGTTAATCTTCTCATAAAACGCGTCAAACTGTTCCTGCGTCATCTCCTCATCCTCCTTGTAGCGCGGCATGGGCGGCGGGTACTGCCCGCTGAGAATCATGCCGCTTGTATAGGCTCCGTGGCCATCCCACTGGAAATGGGGCTTATCCACGATGGTCTTCCAGTCGCCGCCCCAGGTAAACCCGATTTTCTTCCCGATGGCGCCGACGATTTTCCAGAACCCCTCGTCGTTATACTCCCGCCCTTTCACGTTCTGGCAGATATCAAAGGCGAGGCCCGCCTTCACGCTGTGAAAGGTGGGGACAGGGCTGTTTGTGATGATAGCCCCCGGCCGCGTGCGCCCTTGGGCGTAGAGATACGCCTGGTATTCGTCATCCCGCACCGTCTCCGTCACGAGGACGCTCCGCCCCGCTTCCTTCGCCAGCGCAATGAGGATTCTGCAGTTTTCGGCCACGTCCGGCCGTAAAAGGCCAATATCCCGGCTCTTAAACATCGCTTTTCACCTCTCCCGCCCCATTTTATTCGCCGCCGTGCCTTTCCGTTTCGCCCGTGCTTTAGATTTCGCCGCCGGACTCCCCCGGGCTCTCCGGAGCTTTTTTCACCGCCGCGGCATCGATGCTCCCTTCCGTCACGATGTATGCAATGACGCTGGCTATCGTCACCACGGCGCCGGACACTGTGGAGATTATATCTGCGTCCAGCCCGAACACCATCGCAAGCCCCGCCACAAGGCCCGCCACCGCCGCCCAGAACTTCCGGGAGGAAAGCTTCTGCCCAATTTGGTTCATTTCCCATCCTCCTTATCCGCTTTACTCTTGTTCTCGCTGTGGCGCAGCCCCGCCAGCGCCATAAGCTCCCCTGTGGTAAAGGCAAACCACGCGGCAATAAGAGCCGTTGGCTCCGCGCCGGTGCGCAGGAACACGAAGAGCGCCGCCGCGGTAAACAGGCAGTTTACCAGAACGATAAAGCTCACCACGAACTTTGAAAACCGCGCCTTTTTCATCACACACACATCTCCAAATCCTCAACGCGCTGCAGGGCAGCCTTCACCTTCTCCCCCAGCACTTCCTGCTGCCGCTCCAGCTTAAACATCCGCTCTATGACGTTGTTGTGCTTCTCCACCTTCTTCTCCAGCTGCTCCAAGCGATAGTTAACCAGCTTGTTCGCCACGATGATTCCGGAAAAAGAGCCAATCACCGTCCCGCACAGCGCAATCAGCGCAACCCATATCTCATTCATGTAAGCCGCCTCCGCTCATGCATCGCCACCATCGCCCGGATGCAGCTTAATTGTTATCCGCATCGAGCAAAGCCTGCACCCCGTCGCGCCAGCGCAGCGGCACCTGTCCGATGGTGCGCAGGCCCGCCCGAATCAGGTCATAGTAGAGTTTTGCCATGCCTATTCACCTCCTGTAAACGCCTCGGCCAGTTCCGCGATGGCAAGCTGCACGCCCAGCATATCCGCCGCCTGCGCCTCCGCCAGCTCCGCAACGGCAAGGCGCAGGGCAGTTAAGTCGTCAACAGGCGGCTCCTCCGCCTCTGGCTGCGCCGCTTTCCACGTCTGCCACGCCTCGTTGTTCAGAGCATAGCCTGTCACAACATCGCCCTCAGTTTCAAGCGTCACAAACCCGTTATGGGAATAAAAGTCTGTCAAATCCACGTCGTCAGAGATAACGACGTACCCATCGGGAATTGACGCCCCGCTCCATGTCTGCGGGGGCGGGTATGCGCCGCTGGGGTTCGGTTGTCTTCGTATGATTTTCATAGCGTCCTCCCTTAGCTGAAGGCGAGGTAAAGGTATACACGGTTTCCGGAATTAAATTGTGCTATCGCACTGGCCTCAAGATACCAGTAAATCGTCTTCCCGTCCTCGCTTCTTTTCCCGTAGTAATTAAGGGTTTTAGAAATGTCTCCAAAAAATGCATTCTTACTGTAACTCGTGGAGAGAAGCGGCGGGTGCATCCATGTGTGATAACTGGCGGTGGGAGCAAGAATACGACCGGCGCCCTCCGTATCAACATAGCCATAAATCCAAACGAATTTCGGCGGGAACTCGAACGTCAGGGAGTTAGGGTTGCTAACACCGTAAGTTCCCGTTCCGACATAAGAGCCCATTTCCATCTTGACCGCCTGACCTAACAGTTCCGCAAGCCCCGAAACATCGGACGCAGTGTGCGTGTGAGACAAAGCCGCCGCACCCAGCGCCGAGCGCGCAGCCGATGCCGTGGTCGCCCCCGTCCCGCCAGCCGATACCGGCAGCGTTCCAGCCTGCAAAAGGCCGTTCGTTCCGGTGTAGACGGCGCGGTTTGACGCGGAGCCAATCTTCCCATCGCTTGTGATATTCCCGTGGGTATGGGCCATCGCCGCCGCCCCCACATCGGAGGCTGTAATCGCCACATCACTTGACAGCACTTTGCCGTTAATGGAGAGGTTTGTGTGGACGTGCGTCTCCGCCGCCGCCCCGATGTCCGCGGGTGTCGTCCCATGGGGGTTTCCCGCCTGCCGGCTGTGGTCGTAGGCCACCTTCCCCCGGTCTCCGCGGTAGGCCGACTCCGCCGTTTCCCCTAACGCAAGGCTGCTCTTTGCGTTCCACACCGCCTTCTCCCCATCCGTCACGGTGCGGTGCATTGAATCTTCATTCAAATCTGCCAGCGCCGCCGGTATTTCCGGCCTATTCCTGACGTTTCCCCAATCGACGGCGTAGGCCTCATCCGCTGCATGCACAACGCCGTCCCCATCCGGGTCGTACACGGCCCGCACCATATCCCCCGGCACGTCGCCGCTGGCCGTCGTGGCGGATAGCACGCCGTTTGCGTCTATGGAAAGCCCCGCACCCACGCGCACGCCCCCCAGCGTCCCCGCCGAGGCCGCCGGCAGTGTATACGGCTTAAGTCCTGCCAGCTTCTCCTTCTCCGCCGCCGTAAAGGCCACCTTCGCCGTCCCCTCCGGCAAATCGTCAAGGGTGAGGGTAATGTCCGCCGTGAGGGGCTTTCCGTTTATTTTCCGTTCCGCTTCCGCCGCCCCCACGTCCGCGGCCGTGAGCGTCATATCCCCCGAAAGCGCCTTGCCATTCACCGAGAGATTGGCGTGGGTGTGCACCGCCTCCGCCGCGCCGATGTCCTCCGCCCTCGTGTTGTGGGGATTCCCCCGCTGCTGGCTGTGTTCGTAGGCAATCTTTCCCCGGTCCCCCCGATAGGCCGTCTCCGCCGTCTCCCCAAGGGCAAGGGCGCCCTTTG
>DUPW01000134.1 GCA_012838125.1 Papillibacter sp. | reverse complement strand
TGTCGGCACCATATTTCTCTATTATATCATCGGGATTGACTACATTGTACATGGATTTGCTCATCTTCTCGACAGCCCATCCGCAAATATATTTGCCGTTTTCAAGAATGAATTCGAAACCGATATCATGGACGCCTTTAACAAAAGCCGCATCGGCAAAACGGAGACCGTTTTAGTTGAAGGGCGGCGGGGCGTGTATCTCTACGGGCGCAGTAGCGCCGAGTCGCCGGATATTGACGGCGTGGTGCTGTTTACCGGCGGCGAGGCTGAGCCGGGGGAATTTGTGCAGGTGCGCATCACCGGCGAGGAAGACGGAGACGCCGTCGGCGAAATGATATAAAGAGACGACAGTCGGCATTTTGGCCCTGACGAGGCCGCAAGGCGCTTTTATAAGCCGGAGTGCCGGAAACGGAGGTCAGTATGAACACTGCCAACAAGCTGACAATGCTCAGACTCTTGATGATCCCGGTTTTCCTGATTGTTTTGTATCTGGGATTTGAGGGGAGCACTTATGTGGCTCTGGGGATTTTCATCCTCGCGAGCATCACCGACTTTGCCGACGGGCACATCGCCCGCAGTCGCGGTATGATTACCGACTTCGGCAAATTCATGGACCCTCTGGCCGATAAAGTCCTCGTCATGGCAGCACTGCTCTGGTTTACGGAGCGGGGCCTGATTCCGGCGTGGGCGACATTGATTGTCCTCGTGCGGGAATTTGCCGTGACAGCGCTGCGCCTTCTTGCGGTGGACAGCGGCCGGGTGATTGCGGCGGGACTCTCGGGCAAAATAAAGACGGTGCTCACCATACTAGGCATTGCAGTTCTGTTCCTGCCCGTGGGGGAGACGGTGGTCATGGTGTGCGTCTGGATGATTGTCCTGATTACCGTGTTCTCCGGCGCGGAATACTTCGTAAAAAATAAAGACGTCATCAGTTGGACGAAATAGTGGGGGACAGTTTTGAACTATAAACCTCTGCGCCTTAGCGATATCGAAACGCTCAGGCCTTACTTTGAAAAAAATCTCTGCCGTATCTGCGACTGCACCGTCGGCGGGACGTTTATGTGGCGCGATTTTTACAAGACGGAATACGCCATCAAAGACGGGATTCTCTATTTTAAGGTCATTTACCTGCCGGGTGTAACGGCCTTCACCCCGCCCCACGGCGACATCTCAGACGAAGCCGAAGCCTACGAGACGATTCGCGAGGAGTGCCGCGCTCTCGGCATCCCGCCGCGCGTCTGCGCCGTGTCGAAAGGCCGGCTTCAAGGCTTATTGGAGATATATCCGAGCGCCCGCTATGAGACGGACCGGGCCTGGTCGGACTATCTCTACCGGGCGGAGGACCTTATCACCCTTGCCGGCCGGCGCTATTCCGGCCAGCGAAACCACATCAACGCCTTCCTTCGGACCCATCCCGACTGGTCCTTTGACGTGCTTTCAGAGGACAACCGGGCCGAGATACGGGCCTTCTTCGCCAGGCACTTTGAGGAACAACCTCAGGAGAACGAAACATACACTGAAGGGAACCGAAAAACTCTCGAGGTGCTCGATCATTTAGAGCTTTACCGCATTCTCGGCGGGGCATTGCGCGCAGACGGCGAAATCATCGGCGCCGCCCTCGGCGAAAAAGTGGGGGATACGCTGTTTGTACACAGCGAAAAGGCCCTCAAGGGTGTGCGCGGGGCGTATCAGATGCTCGTCAACCAGTTCTCCAAAACATTCGGTTCGGACGTGGCATTTATCAACCGCGAGGAGGACGACGGCGTGGAAGGGCTGCGAACGGCCAAGCTGGCCTATCACCCTGTAAAGCTCCTTGACAAATATCTCGTTGAGCTCCCGTCGTAGCACCCCGGGATTTACAGGAGGCCGTGCTATGAAGAAAGCTCAGCTTTCGTGCATGGGGCTGCTTGACATCATCGACGACATGACAGCGGAGCGTTTTTGCGGCGGCTGGCAGAAGTGGTACGGCGACTGGTGGAAGCGCACGGCCGGCTGCGGGCCGACGGTGGTCTCCACCATCCTGGCCTATATCGAGCGGCGAAAAGCCGCGTCAAGCTGTGAGCCCATGCCCATTGGTGAATTTATTGCCCGGATGAACGAGATGTGGGAATACGTGACCCCGGGGGTCAGCGGGATTCCCTCCACGGAAAAGCTCATCTCCGGCGCGCAGAAATATATCGACGCGAAAAACCTGCCCATCCGCCTAGAGGCCCTGGACATCCCCGGGAAAAGGGAAGAGCGGCCGGATGGAAACGCCGTGGCGGCATTTCTGGAGCAGGCCCTTTTGGCAGATGCCCCCGTTGCCTTTTTGTGCCTCGACAACGGTGAGGAGAAAAAGCTGGACGACTGGCACTGGGTCACCCTCGTCTCCCTTGAATACGGGGAGGAGGGCGTTTTCGCAGAGGTGACGGACGAGGGCCACCATTTCCGCGTGGACCTTGAGCTGTGGCGCAAGACCACAAAGCGCGGCGGCGGATTTGTGCGTTTTATGCCACTTGGCGAAAACACTTAAAAGATAAAACCTTCAAAGGAGAGTCTCCTTTGAAGGTTTTTTACATAACGGCGTATTCGGAGGCATGCTCTACCAGAGAAGGAAGGACCAAATTGCGCCATAGAGAATAAGATATTGTGCAACATCCTTGAGAAATGGAGGAAAAAAAGTGAACACGCAGCGTAACCATGGCGCGATTTATGATTTATCACCACGCGAAATACTCTACACGGCAGGCGTTCCGGCTCCGGAGAGTGTTCAGCCATACATAGACGACCCCATCTATGCGGCCGGGGAAGAGCCAGCGGAATATCCGGACATATACTACATGCTTCAGGCCCATGTTCTTTCCGCTTGTGACCGTTATGAAGCAATGTACGGCGGAGTTTTGAAGAAACGGCATTTGAAGGATTTAACAGAAGCACTTTATAACGACATTACCCGCATTCATCCCGATCTTATGGGCAAAGATTATGACCCTAATGACGGCAGTGTGCAACCGGTTGCGGCAATTCCCGCGCAGCAGTTCGGCAGAGGATTTCGGTCCCGCAACTTCCTCCGGGATCTTATCGAAATTCTGCTCCTGTCAGAGTTTTTACGCAGGAGGCGCCGCAGGTAATAAGCTCTCCCCCATACATAAAAACAGGCAGGCAGCGTTGTAAGCTGCCTGCCACATTTTAACGCGAAAATAAACAAAACCGCCTGTTGGGCGGTGTGTGTTTGGTGCGAGCAAGCCTGTAAGCCGGATTCTGTTCAAAGCAGCCATCTATCTAGGCCCACTGTTGCCAATGGGCTCAAGCCACCTCCTCAGAGCGGCCGGGCAGGCCTTTATGCTCTTCCACGGTGTTGCTCCGGATAGAGTTTACAGCGACGGGCTGTCTCCAGCCGCCGAGTGAGCTCTTACCTCACTTTTCCACCCTTACCGAAAGGCAAAAAGCCCTTCGGCGGTATATCTCTGTTGCACTTGTCCTGAAGTCGCCTTCGGCGGGCGTTACCCGCTATCCTTGCCCTACGGAGCCCGGACTTTCCTCACGAGATGCCTTTCGGCGATTCTCCCGCGGCTGCTCAGCTTACTCGCATGTCTATTGTACGCCAAAAGTGGGTGTTGTGTCAAACACTCAAGGCGCCCTTTCGCGTATTTTCAGTTTGAAAATCATGGGTCTTTTGGATATAATGTTTCCGCATGGTTGGTTAAAATGCCTATATCCACAAATTGCGGCGCGGCGGCGCTTTATGAGGTTCATTCTATGAAATTGACGGATTATCTGAAAGGTCTTGACGGAAAACGGATTGCGGTGCTGGGCGTCGGCGTGAGCAACACGCCGCTGATTGAGCTGCTCTTAAAAGCAGGGCACGATGTTGTCGCCTGCGACCGCAGTGAGCGCACATCTTTAGGCGAGCGGGCGGAGCACTTAGAGAGCCTCGGGGCGAAGCTGCGCCTCGGGGAAGACTATCTTAAAGACCTTGATGCGGACGTGATTTTCCGCACGCCGGGCATACGCCCTGATTTACCGGAGATTGCAGAAGCCGTCTCCCGCGGCGCCGTTCTCACCTCGGAGATGGAGGCGTTTTTTGAGGTCTGCCCCTGTCCCATAATCGCCGTGACAGGCAGCGACGGCAAGACCACCACCACCACGATTATCTCCGAATTTCTTCGGGCGGCGGGCTACACCGCCCACATAGGCGGCAACATCGGAACGCCGCTTCTTGACCGGGCGGAGGAGATGAAACCGAGTGATATGGCCGTTTTGGAGCTGTCGTCCTTTCAGCTTATGACTATGAAGAAAAGCCCCCACATCGCGGTGGTGACGAACATCTCGCCAAACCACCTTGATGTGCACAGGGATATGGAAGAATACGTGGAGGCCAAGAGCAACATCCTGCGCTATCAATCGGCAGGGGATATCGCCGCTGTCAACGCCGACTGCAAAACGGCGCGCTCCTTTGCCGAAGGGGCACGGGGGAAGGTGCGGCTATTTAGCCAAAACGGGCCCGTTCAAGACGGTATCTTTACCGACGGGGAGACAATTTTTGAAGCCGTAGACGGGAAGATAGGCCCCGTGATGCCCGTTTCAAAAATCCGCCTGCCGGGCCGGCATAACGTGGAAAACTACCTCGCGGCCATCACCGCCGTTTCAGGCCTTGTGCCCTACAAAGTGATGGCGTCCGTGGCGGAGACCTTCGGGGGCGTTGCCCACCGCATCGAGTTCGTGCGGGAACTGCGGGGCGTTAAATACTACAACGACTCCATCGCCTCAAGCCCCTCCCGCACTATTGCAGGGCTGCGGGCCTTTAACCGGAAGGTAATTCTCATCGCCGGCGGTAAGGATAAGGGTATCGATTACGACGCCATCGGCCCCGAAATCGTCCGCCACGTGAAAACCCTCGTCCTTACGGGGATGACGGCGGGGAAGATTCGCACGGCGGTGGAAAAGGTGCGGGAATACACTGACTCGCCGGAAATCATTGAGAAGGAAGATTTCAGGGAGGCCGTTATCGCCGCTTATAGGGCGGCCCGGGAAGGGGACATCGTGGTGCTCTCGCCGGCGTCCACTTCCTTTGACCGGTTTCGCAACTTTGAGGAGCGGGGCAATGTGTTTAAGCAAATCGTAAACGAATTGGAGTAGAAAATATGACACTGGAAGATAGAATACTGGCGCTGTCCAACCTCTCCGGTCCCGCGGGATTTGAGGAGGCGGCGGCCGCCCGCGTTCGTGAGATGCTCTCGGAAGTCATGGACGAAGTGCACACGGACGTAATGGGCAGCGTCGTCGCCCTTCGCCGCTGCGGGAAGGAAAAGGCCCCGCGGCTGCTCATCGACGCCCATATTGACGAGATTGGCTTCGTCGTAACAGGGCACGAGGAGGGCTTTTTACGCTTTGCCGCCATCGGCGGCGTGGACGCCCGCATGCTGCCGGCGGCGGAGATTCGGATTTTAACGGAGCCGAACATCGTCGGCGTCGTTGCGGCAACCCCGCCCCATGTCCTTGAAAAGGACGAGTCGAACAAGGCCATTAAGATTGAAAACCTCTTTATCGACGTGGGGCTGACTCAGGAGGAGGCGGAAAAGGCCATCCCCGTGGGCACGCCGGCGGTGTACAACGCACAGGCCCGTGTATTCGGCGAGGGGCAAATCTGCGGCAAAGCGCTGGATGACCGGGCCTGCCTTGCCGTTATCTTAGAAGCCCTCCATCGCCTGAAGGACAAGCCTTTGGGCGTGGACCTGTACGTCCTCGCCAGCACCCAGGAGGAGCTGGGACGGCGCGGCGCGAAAACGGCGGCCTTTGACATCGCTCCGGACTGGTGCATTGTGCTGGACGTCGACCACGCCAAAACCCCCGACAGCAAGCGCCACAGCATGCGCCAGTCGGGGAGCGGCTGCGTCATCTCCGTGGGCCCGAATATGAACAGAAAACTCACCAACAAGGCGATACAGCTTGCAAAAGACAGGGAAATCCCCTATCAAATCGGCGTGGAAGCCGGGGACTCCGGCACGAACGCCGCCGCCGTGCAGATTGCCCGGGAGGGCGTGGCGACGGCGCTTTTGGGTATCCCCGTGAAATACATGCACAGTCCCGTGGAGACGCTGGCCCTTTCCGACGCCGAAGCGGCGGCGGACCTGCTCACGGCGCTGATTGAGTCCATAACGGAGGAGTCTGCCGATGCTTGAACTGATTAAGCGCCTGTGTGAGCTGGACGGCGTCTGCGGGACGGAAGAACCCGTGGCGGCGTTTATCCGCGCCCATGCGGAGCGATACGCCGACTCCGTCCGCACCGACGTGATGGGCAACGTCATCGCCTTCAAAAAAGGGGCGAAAACGCCGGAAAAGTCTGTTTTGCTTACCGCCCACATGGATGAGGTGGGCCTCATCATTACCGGCTACACGGACGACGGATACCTCAAATTTGACGAAGCGGGGGGCCTTGACCGCCGCGTGATTATGGGCAAGACCGTCACCATCGGCCCCAATCGCGTGTTCGGCGTCATCGGCACGAGGGCTGTTCATCTGATAAGCGGCGACGAGCGGGACAAAATCCCGCCCATGCGGGAGATGTTTATTGACATCGGCGTGAAAGACCGCGTCTCAGCGGCAGAGCGCATCGCCCTCGGGGACACCGCCGTCTTCGGCGGGGAGCCGATGGAGCTGGCGGGGCGGCTCATCAAAGCCCGGGCATTAGACGACCGGGTGGGCTGCGCCATTATGATGAAGCTCTTGGAGACGGACCTGCCAATCGACTGCACCTTTGCCTTCACCGTTCAGGAGGAGGTGGGAAATCGGGGCGCCTTTGCCGCCACATTTTCCGTCGACCCCGACATCGCGCTGGTGATTGAGACGGCCACATCGGCGGATTTGCCCTCCGTCAGCCCCCACCAGCGCGTCTCTAGGGTGGGGCAGGGGGTTGTGATTCCCTTCATGGACCGGGGCACCGTTTACAACCGACAGCTGTTTCAAATGCTCACGGGGCTTGCGGAGCAGCACACCATCCCGTGGCAGACGAAAACACGCATTGCCGGCGGAACGGACGCGGCGGCGGTGCAGCGCACCCGCGGCGGCGTCATGACGGCCACGGTGGCCGTTCCGGTGCGCAATTTGCATTCGCCGGCGCCCGTGGGCAGCATGGACGACATTGAGAATTTATATAAGTTGTGTACACTTTTCTTAAGCGAAATAGGAGAACGATACTAATGGCATTTGACTTTCATCCTGAGCTTCTGCGTCTTGCCGCGGAGGCGGAGCGGGACATCGCCCCGCGCTTTGCGGAAATTGACGCAGTGGCTCAGGAAAACACCCGCCGCGTTCTCGAGGCGTTTCAGAGCCACCGGGTATCTGACAACTGCCTGACCGGAACGACGGGCTACGGCTACGACGACAAGGGGCGCGACACACTCGATAACATCTACGCCGACGTGTTCGGCGCAGAGAGCGCCCTTGTGCGCATCGGGATTGTAAGCGGCACCCACGCCATCACAACGGCCCTTTTCGCCGGCGTGAAATCGGGGGATACCATCCTCTCCGTCACCGGCGCGCCCTACGACACGCTGATGGGCGTCATCGGCATCACGGGGGACTATCCCGGCTCCCTTAAAGACTACGGCATAAACTACCGCCAGATTGAGCTTTTGCCGGACGGGGCGCCGGATTTTGCCGCCATCTCAGCATCAGCGGCGGACCCTGTGGTGAAAACTGTCTTTATCCAGCGCTCCCGGGGGTATTCGGCGCGTCCGGCCCTCACCGTTTCCCAGATTGGAGAGATGATTAAGTGCGTGCGGGAGGTAAACCCGAACGCAAACGTCATTGTGGACAACTGTTACGGCGAGTTTACGGAGACGGTTGAGCCCACCCACGTGGGGGCGGACCTTGTTGCCGGCTCCCTCATCAAAAATCCCGGCGGGGGACTGGCCCCCACGGGCGGGTACGTGGCCGGTCGGCGGGACCTTGTGGAGGCGGCGGCGTTTCGGCTGACGTCCCCCGGCATCGGCGGGGAGTGCGGTGCGTCGCTCTTTAACAACCGGCTTTTGTATCAGGGCTTTTTCATGGCGCCCCATATCGTTGCTCAGGCGCTGAAAACGGCCGTTTTCAGTGCGCGGCTTCTGGAGAAGATGGGGTTTGAATCCTTCCCTAAGTGGGATGCGCTCCGTTCGGATATTATCCAGCACGTGGAGCTGGGCAGCCCTGAGCGGGTCAAGCTCTTCTGTCAGGGAATCCAGAGCGGCTCGCCCATTGACTCCTTCGTGACGCCGGAGCCATGGGAGATGCCGGGGTATGAGTGCCCCGTCATCATGGCGGCGGGGGCCTTCGTGCAGGGCTCTTCCATCGAGCTGTCTGCCGACGGGCCCATGATTGCCCCCTATCGTGTATACATTCAGGGGGGCCTTACCTACGAGGCGGGGAAACTTGGCATCCTTTCTGCGGCAAACAGACTGCTTGGGTAAATAATCGGAAGCGGAACGTCATAAGCTGTCATAAGGGAGTGATGGTTATGCCGTTCCGCTGGCTGCGCCGCAGGCGCATCTACTTATCCTATTACATAAAGCCGATGCCCCGGGCGAAAAAAGCCGCCCTCATCGTGCTGTTTGGCCTTGTGATTGTGATGATTTTAACTGCCGTCATGCTCCATCAGCTGCGGCCTATTGTGCTGCAGCTGGCGAAATCCAAGGTGAATGAGACGGTTCTGCGCACAATCAATACAGTCATCGACCGGGAGATTTCCCGGGGCGCCGTGGAGTACTCCAGACTCATTACGCTGCAGAAGGACATAAACGGGAACATCACCGCGCTGGAGACAAATATGGCCAGCGTCAACCGGCTGCAGACCCAAATCTCTCAGGGCATCGTCGACGAGTTGGAAAACGCCATTATCTCCGAATTGCGCATCCCCATCGGCAGCGCCATCGGCGGGGAGCTGTTTTCCGGCAGAGGGCCGCGGATGACTGTGAAAATCCTATCGGTCACGTATATTCGTACGAAACTGGAGAACACCTTTATCGACGCCGGCATCAACCAGACGCGCCACAAAATTATTCTCGACGTCTCCGTGGACGTAGAGGTTTTCGTCCCCGGCCATCGGGACGTGATTGAGACGATTGAAACGCAGGTGGAGGTGGCCGAGACGATTATCGTCGGCCGCGTGCCCAACGTATACACCGATTTCGGGCAGGGAAGTTAATCCCGCTTACGGAGGAAAACTATGAACGCAAAAGAGGAAATCGGGCGGCTTTACGAAGACATTGAAAAGTACAGCCGCGCGTATTACGAGGAAGACATGTCCCTTATCAGCGACTTCGAGTTTGACGCCCTCATGCGGCGCCTTGAGGAGCTGGAGATGGAGCATCCGGAGCTTGTGACCCCCGACTCGCCCACCCGGAAAGTGGGGGGACGGGCGTCCGCGGCCTTTACGCCGGTGCACCACGAGGTGCCCCTTGAGAGCCTCAACGACGTGTTCTCCTATGAGGAGGCCGCCGCTTTTCTCCAGAAGACGCAGAGCGTCGCCGGAGAAGCGGGATACGCCGTGGAGCCGAAGGTGGACGGCCTGTCCGTGGCCCTCTATTATGAAAAGGGCGTCCTCGTCCGGGGGGCCACCCGGGGCGACGGGGTGACGGGGGAGGACGTGACGCAAAACCTCCTCACCATTGCCTCTCTTCCCCAAAGGCTCAAGGGAGCGCCGGAGAAGCTGGCCGTTCGGGGCGAGGTGTTCATGCCCCGCTCCGTTTTTGAGGAGCTCAATGCCGAGCGGGAGACGAGCGGCCAGCCCCTTCTGGCCAACCCCCGCAACGCCGCCGCCGGTTCCATGCGCCAATTAGACCCCCGGGTCACGGCGGAGCGGAAACTTGACATTATCGTGTTTAACATCCAGTCCGTAACCGGCGTGGCCTTTGAAACCCACATCGAATCCCTGGAGTTTCTGCGCTCCCTCGGGTTTAAGGTCATCGACAGCCGCCTTGTGACGACGCCGGAGGAGTGCGTGACGGAGATTCGCCGGCTCGATGAGGAGCGGGGGAATTTCGAGTTTGAAATCGACGGCGCGGTGATTAAGGTCAACAGTCTTGCCTCCCGGGCCCGGCTTGGGAGTACGTCGAAGGCGCCCCGCTGGGCGGCGGCGTTTAAATACCCCCCTGAGGAAAAGCCCACCCGCGTTGTGGACATCGTCATCAGCGTGGGGCGGACGGGTGTTCTCACCCCGAAGGCGGTGGTGGAGCCGGTGCGCCTTGCGGGGACGACGGTGACGAACGCGTCCCTCCACAACGAGGACTATATCCGGGAGAAGGATATCCGCGTGGGGGACACCGTCATTTTGCGAAAGGCGGGGGAGATTATCCCCGAAGTGGTGGCGGTGGACGTCTCAAAGCGCCCGCCGGAGGCGGTGCCCTATGAGTTTCCCGAGGCGTGCCCCGAATGCGGCAGCCCCGTCTCCCGGGACGAGGGCGGCGCAGCGATTCGCTGCCGCGGGGCGGAGTGTCCGGCGCAGCTTCTTAGGAACATCGTTCACTTTGCCTCCTCTGCGGGGATGGACATCGAGGGGCTGGGGGAAGCCGTCGTTCAGCAGCTTCTGGAGGCGGGAATGATTGCCTCCGCGGCGGACCTTTATTTTCTGGAGGAAGCCAAACTGCGAACCATTCCGCGCTTTGGCGACGTTTCGGCGGCAAAGCTCATCGCAAACATTGAAAAGTCAAAGGAGAACGACCTCTGGCGGCTCATTTCCGCCCTCGGCATCCAGCAGGTGGGGCAGAATGCGGCTAAAGCACTGGCACAGCACTTCGGCTCCATGGAATCGCTGGAGCAGGCGGACGAAGCGGCGCTTGTAAATGTCGAGGACATCGGCGCCGTTACGGCAAGGAGCCTTCGGCAGTGGTTTGAAAACCCCCAGTCCCAGCACATAATGGGGCGCCTTAAAGAGGCGGGGGTGAACATGGAAAGCCGCTCGAGCGTCACGGACCGGCGTTTTGCAGGGCTGACCTTCGTGCTCACCGGAACCCTCTCGGGCTACACCCGGGAGCAGGCCACGGAGGCCATTCAATCCCGTGGCGGGAAAGTCTCCTCCTCCGTGTCGAAAAAGACCTCCTACGTGGTGGCAGGGGAGGAGGCCGGGTCGAAGCTCACGAGGGCCCAAAGCTTGGGTGTGCCGGTTCTTTCAGAAGAGGAATTTGAGCGGATGCTGGGCGAATAAGGACGTATCGCTCCGGCGCTCTACTGAAACGGGGCGCCGGAGCATATTGAAATCAACCGGCAGCTGTGGTACAATCAAAAACCTAGCGGAACAGGCCGCGGTGCGAAGATAAAAGCGGCGCAGCACCTTCCGCTTCCTGCGCGGGCATGATGGAATTGGTAGACATGCGAGATTTAGGTTCTCGTGCCTTTAAGCGTTGGGGTTCGAGTCCCCATGCCCGCATAAAAAGCCCTTGAAACAGTTCGTTTCAAGGGCTTCTTCTTTTACCGGCAGGCTCGGGCGAAGAAGGGGGGTACTGTAAAACGAAGGTTTACAGGCTGCTTCCTTGGAGCCTTGCTTCTTTGCTGGGAGCAAACGCGGCGCCCC
>DUPW01000133.1 GCA_012838125.1 Papillibacter sp. | reverse complement strand
GCCGACGAATTTGACGGGTTTGCCCGTCACAGCCCGGACAGAGAGTGCAGCACCGCCGCGGGCGTCACCGTCCAGCTTTGTGAGCATGATGCCGTCGATACCGAGGGCCTCGTTAAAGGCGGTGGCCACGTTCACGGCGTCCTGACCTGTCATGGCGTCTACCACAAGCAGGATTTCCGTGGGATTGACGGTGTTTTTAATCTGGATAAGCTCATCCATCAGGGTCTCGTCGATATGCAGCCGGCCGGCCGTATCGAGGAAGACCATGTCGTTACCATGTTTTATGGCGTGTTCCACGGCGGCTTTGGCAATGTCCACCGGGTTTATTGTACCCATTTGGAACACAGGGAGATTCAGCTGCGCACCCACGGTTTCAAGCTGCTTAATCGCTGCGGGACGGTAAATGTCGCAGGCGACCAGCAGGGGGCGCTTGCCGTTCTGCTTGCGCATGTAGGCGGCCAGTTTCGCGCCGTTGGTGGTTTTACCGGCACCCTGCAGGCCGGCGAGCATGACCACTGTTGGGGGCTTGGAAGCAATCGTCAGCTTGGTGTTTGTGGCGCCCATGAGGTTTGTCAGTTCCTCGTTGACGATTTTGATGACCATCTGGGCCGGGGTGAGGCTCTCCAGCACGTCTTTGCCCACGGCCCGTTCCGTGACGGTTTTGATGAAATCCTTAACGACTTTGTAGCTGACGTCCGCTTCAAGAAGCGCAAGGCGCACCTCGCGCATGGCATCCTTTACATCGGCCTCATGCAGGCGGCCTTTGCCACGCAGCTTCTTAAAGACTGCGCCGAGCTTTTCGGATAAGCTTTCAAATGCCATGAGACACCTAACCTTTCATTCTGCCGAGGATGTCCTCCAACTCACGGATAAGCTGCGCGGCGGGTTCGTCCGCCACTGCCTCTTCCAGTTTGGCCACAATCTCAAGGGCCGCGTCAATATCTTTCTGAAGCTGCGTAAAACGGCGGATGAGACCTGTTTTATCCTCCGTCTGGATAAGGGTGTTCTCCGCGCGGGTGAGGATATCATGCACACCCTGCCGCGAGATGCCCGCCTGCTCGGCGATTTCCGCAAGGGAGAGGTCCTCGTTGTGGCGCAGGCTGTAATACGCACGCTGCTTGTCGGTGAGCAAATCGCCGTAGAAATCGTAAAGCAACGTCTTCAGGAGCTTATCGTTGGGCATCAAAGACACCCTCCTCTCCAGGTGTTAAGCGATAATACTTGACACTCGCCCATCATAGCGCAAACTTTACTCTGTGTCAAGGCGAAAATTTAAGAATTTTGCGGGGCGGCGGCGCCTTCCTGCCGGGTGGTGATGAAAACGGTGGGCGGGGAAAGGAATTGACAAGGGCCGCCCCGTCTGTTAAGATGTAAAGTACTGCAGAAGCAGTTTGCAGCAAGGAATATTTTCCATATTATTGGAGTTGGAGGCGGTCATGTACTCAGCTTCAGAAAGCTTCTACGACGGAGAAGGGCGATTACGTATGCCGGGTGAGGCGTTTATCGATTACCAGGGTATCGTCCGACATCCCGGCGAGCTGTTTTACGATTCGGCTGGCATCCTGCGTTCCGAGGAAGACAACTTCTTCGATGGCAAGGAAATTCTCCGTACGCCATGGGAGAGCTATTACGACACTCAAGGCTATCTCAGGCAGGGAAGATAAACGAAAGATAATCACCCCCGCGGCTTTTGCCGCGGGGGTGTTGTTTTGCCTACAGGCGCCTGTTTCTGAACAAAAAGAGCGTGATGGCCACGGATAAAATCACCGTACCCACGAGAATGTATACAAATCCCAGGGGGTTGTTTTCCAGACCGTTGGGCACGTTCATTCCATACAGTCCGGAGATAACAGTAGGCACGGACATGGCAATGGTGATGATTGTGAGGGATTTCATAACGATGTTGAGGTTGTTGGAAATAATGGAGGCGAAGGCGTCCATTGTGCTGCTGAGAATGTTGCTGTAGATGTTCGTCATCTCAATGGCCTGCCTGTTTTCGATGATGACATCGTCTAAGAGCTCCTGATCCTCCTCAAACCGCTTAATTGCCTCGAATTTCAGCATTTTTTCAAGCACCGTCTCGTTTGATTTCAGGGATGTGGAGAAATAGACGAGGCTCTTTTCCAGCTTGAGAAGCTGCGTGAGTTCCTTGTTCCGCATGGATTTCTGCAGGTCGTGCTCCAGCTTCGTGCTTCGCTTTTCGATGCTGCGCAGGTAGGAGAGGTAAAGGGTCGCGTTTTTAAAGAGGATTTGAAGGATAAAGCGGCTTTTAAACTGCGTGAGGAAGGACTTCACGCGGCCGCTGATGAAATCGTTGAGTATCGGCGACTCTTTAAGACAGACGGTGATGACGGCTTCTTTCGTGTAGATGATGCCGAGGGGAATCGTCGTAAAGACGTTTTCACCGTCGTCATCTTCAATGGTTGGAATGTCCACGATGACGAGAGTCTGTCCGTTATCTGTTTCGATGCGCGGGCGCTCCTCTTCGTCGAGGGCGGGACGGATTAAATCGGCGTCGACTTTCACGGTGTTGCATACAAGTGCAATCTCCTCCTCCGAGGGATTTTGCACATAAACCCATACACCCGGTTCGAATGCGTTCCGTTCGACGAGCTCCGAACCGAGCGTCATGTAATACTTAATCACAATAAACACCCACCTTATGTAATTGTGGGGTCTACGCATCAAGCCCCTCGGTGAAAGGGCGGCTTGATATGTAGACCGGAGACATTGAATGGCTACTGGGACTGCCTGCGTCGCCGTCCATGCTGCTCTTTCACCTCCGAAATCAAAATAAAACCCGCCCGTTTGGTCACCGGTGCGGTCTTTGCGCATCGTTTGCACGATGCTAACTTGCTTATTATATTATGTTTGTAAGTCGATGGCAATATGTGCGTCAAAAAACAATGAAAAAGCCATCCCGTGTTCAAAAATGGTCAGGCCCTGTCGGCATTTCGGGGGCTGATGATGAATACATATTGGAATAGCCGCCTATAGAGACGGGAGGGGATTTGCGTGCAGTGCAGAATTGCCGATTTGCGGTGCAAAGAAGTGATTAACATCTCAAACGGCCTGCGAATGGGGTTTGTGAGCGATGTGCTCGTGGACATTCGAAACGGATGTGTTGTGGCCATCGTCGTGCCGGGTCCGTGCCGCATTCTCGGGCTGTTCTGGCGCGAAGATGACTTCATCATCCCGTGGGAGTGCATCAAACGCATCGGAGACGACATTATCCTCATCGAAGTGGGCGGGCCGTTTAAGCGGGAAAAACGGCGGCGTTTCCCGTGGGCTTAGGAGGATAAATTGGAAAACCGCCGGAGTGTGGGTCAGCTGATCCACATTCCGGCGGTTTTTGTAATCTCCCAGCCGCTGCTCTCCAGTGTGACCGTGTACAAGGCGCCGTCTGCGCCGTCTCCGCTGCGCCATTTCTGGGCGCTCGTCACGAGGCAGTCGGCCGTCAGAGATTCGTCATCGTACCGGAGAAACAGTCCGTCTTCAAAGGCGTGGTTTGTGATGTATCCCTTGTCAACAAGTCCTGCGTAGGTGTCCAGCAGGAGCGTGAGGTTATTGTCACGGCAGTAATCTTCAAAAAGCTGCGCGATGGCGTCCGTATCCACGCAGAGAACGGAGGAGAGGTCCACGGCGAGGTATGTAATCCCTTCGTTAAGCCCGGGGTCTGTGTCATAAAGGTGCTCAAAAACGAGAAAATAGGCGTGGGCGGCGTCCGGCTTTTCCGAAGTTTCATCTCCCGGAGAGGGCTCCTCAACGGGAGTGGGGGAGGGGGATTCGGGGGCGGGGCCTGTCACCACTTTGCCGCAGCCGGCTAAAAGGATGAGCAGCAGGGCGCAGCAAAGGGGGAAGAAGTGTATGCGGGGCATTTTCATTCCTCCATTTTGTGAGCTC
Organism: Papillibacter sp.; assembly: GCA_012838125.1. Classification (GTDB taxonomy): domain Bacteria; phylum Bacillota; class Clostridia; order Oscillospirales; family Oscillospiraceae; genus Sporobacter. The sequence continues at coordinate 9,604 of DUPW01000133.1, read as the reverse complement.
ATTTGTAATAGACGTGTAACATAAGTAAATGTTCCGATAAAAATGCCGCAAATTGTGTAGAATATCTTCGGCAAGGGGTTGATTCCCGCGAGAGTATCTGGTAAAATACTCAGTGCTCGTTTTGTCTATATTGCCTAGGACACGAGAAAACACACAGCGCTTGATCATCGGTCCATGTGCCGCGAAAGGCGGTGGGCCCGTGAGCGGAGAGCGCTGGAGGTTGAACAAACAAGGAGGAAAAAATCATGGCAGTAGTTTCTATGAAACAGCTTCTCGAAGCCGGTGTGCATTTCGGCCACCAGACGAGACGCTGGAACCCCAAAATGGCTCCGTACATCTACATGGAGCGTAACGGCATCTACATCATCGACCTGCAGAAGACGGTCAAGAAGCTGGAGGAGGCCTATAACTTCGTCCGCTCCATCGCTGAAGAGGGCGGGTCCATCCTTTTCGTCGGCACGAAGAAGCAGGCCCAGGACTCCATCCGCGAAGAGGCGGAGCGCTGCGGCATGTTCTTTGTCAACGCCCGCTGGCTCGGCGGTATGCTGACGAACTTCAAGACCATCCGCTCCCGTATCGACCGTCTCGCCCAGCTGCGCAAGATGCAGGAAGACGGCACCTTCGATATGCTGCCGAAGAAGGAAGTCATTAAGCTCACAAACGAAATCGACAAGCTGGAAAAGTATCTCGGCGGTGTCAAGGAAATGAAGAAGCTGCCCTCGGCGCTGTTCATCATTGACCCCCGCAAGGAGCGCAACGCCATTAACGAAGCGAGAAAGCTCGGTATTCCGATTGTGGCCATTGTTGACACAAACTGCGACCCCGACGAGATTGACTATATCATCCCGGGTAACGACGACGCCATCCGCGCCATCCGCCTGATTTCCCAGACCATGGCCAACGCCGTCGTCGAAGGCCGTCAGGGTAAGGACGAAGCGCCAGAAGCGCAGGAAGAAGCGGCTGAGCCGGCTCAGCCGGAAGCGACTGCTGAGGAGGCTAAGTAAGAATGGGATTTACCGCTAAAGACGTCAAGGAACTTCGTGACAGAACCGGCGTTGGCATGATGGACTGTAAAAAGGCCCTGGAAGCCAACGACGGCGATATGGAAAAGGCTATCGACTGGCTCCGTGAAAAGGGACTGGCCGCCGCCGCGAAGAAGGCCGGCAGAGTCGCCGCAGAAGGCATGGCGTACGCCGATGTCATCGACGGCGTGGGCGTTGTGGTTGAAGTCAACGCCGAGACGGACTTCGTTGCCCAGAACGAGAAGTTTGTTGCGTTCGTGAAGAACGTGGCCGTGGCTGTTGCCAAGTCCGCTCCGGCGGATCTGGAGGCCCTTTTAGACAGCCCCTATCCGGATTCTGATAAGACCGTCCGTGAAATGCAGCAGGAGATGGTCTACGTCATCGGTGAGAACATCACCGTCCGCCGTTTCGCCCGCTATGCAGACGGCGTTATGGTACCGTACGTCCACGCCGGCGGCAAGATCGGCGTTCTCGTGACCCTCGAGGTCTCCGACGTCTCCAATATGGACGCCGTTGAGGCCCTCGGCAAGGATATCGCCATGCAGATTGCCGCCATGCGCCCGCTCTATCTCGACTCCGCTTCCGTAGACAGCTCCGAGCTGGAAAGAGAGCGCGAGATTCAGCTGGCCAAGGCCCTTGAGGAGAACAAGGCCAAGAACCTCCCCGAGGAGAAAGCCCGCCAGATTGCTGAGAACATGGTGAAAGGCCGCATCAACAAGTTCTTCGAGGAAATCTGCCTGCTCAACCAGCCCTTTGTTAAAGAGAACAAGCTGAGCGTTGAAAAATACGTGCAGCAGGTTGCCAAGGAGCTTGGCGGAAAAATTACCGTCAAGGGCTTTACCCGCTTTGAAAAGGGCGAAGGCATCGAAAAGAAAGAAGACAACTTCGCGGAGGAAATCTCCAAGCTCGTTAAATAAAACCGATAAAAGGGCGCCTATAGAAAAGGCGCCCTTTTTGTCTGAGTTTTTCCTGATGATGGCGTGCTTTATGCTGAATAGTCTTCAGTATACGGGCGCATACTGTGGGTGAACGTAAGACGACTGGTTAAAGGAAAAGAGAAGAAAACAAAAAAGCTCCGAACCGTAACAGGTTCGGAGCTTTTTGTTGTTTCTTTAAGCAGTAAACTGCATAACAGCCACGATGAGGCCACAGAAGACGATGGAAACGGTGGAGACGAGCTTGATGAGGATGTTCAGGGACGGGCCGGAGGTATCCTTGAAGGGATCGCCTACCGTGTCGCCGATAACGGCGGCCTTATGGGCCTCGGAGCCTTTGCCGCCGTGGACACCGCTTTCGATATACTTCTTCGCGTTATCCCACGCGCCGCCGGAGTTGGACATGAACACGGCGACGACGAAGCCGGTGACAACCGTGCCTCCCAGGAGGCCGACGACGCCTTCCACGCCCAGTAGGAGGCCTGCCACGACGGGGACGATAATAGCCACAAGGGACGGCGCAACCATTTCCCTCAGAGCGCTGCGGGTGCACAGGTCAACGCAGGCTTCGTAGTCGGGCTGTGTCGTGCCTTCCATGATGCCCGCAATTTCCTTGAACTGACGGCGCACTTCAACAACGATGGCCTGGGCCGCGCTCTGGACGGAGCTCATGGTCATGGCGGCAAAGACGAAGACAATCATGGCGCCGATGAACATGCCGATGAGAACGGCCGGATTCGTCAGAGACAGGTCAATCTTCAGATCACCGAGCTTCTGCTGGGCGACTTCCACGTAGGAGACGAGAAGGGCAAGGGAAGTGAGAGCCGCGGAACCGATGGCAAAGCCCTTACCGGTGGCAGCGGTGGTGTTGCCCAGGGCGTCGAGGGTGTCGGTTCTGTTGCGGACTTCCTTGTCAAGGCCGCTCATCTCGGCGATACCGCCGGCGTTGTCAGCAACGGGGCCGTAGGCGTCCGTAGCCAGCGTGATGCCGAGGGTGGAGAGCATGCCGACGGCCGAGAGGCCGATGCCGTAGAGGCCCTTGCTGAAGCTCACGGCGTAGACGCCGGAGGAGGTGTTCAGCGAGCCGCCTGCGGCGAGGAAGCTGATGATAACGGACAGCGACACGATTATAATCGGAGCCGCCGTGGAGAGCATACCGAGGGAAATACCGCCGATAATAGTAGTGCCGGCGCCTGTGATGGCCGAGTCGGCCAGCTTCTTCGTGGGCTTATAGGAGTCGGAGGTGAAGTACTCCGTGGCGTAGCCGATGGCGCAGCCGGCCACAAGACCGGAGATAATGGACACGAAAATGCCCAGCCAGTTGGCGCCATCCACACCCTTCATAATGAAGTAGGTGAGGGGCAGGGAGAGAATGGCCACGAGGACGGCGGCGGTGTAGGTTCCGGTGCGGAGTGTCTTGAGAAGGTCCATCTGCGAGGCGCCCTCTTTCGTGCGGATGAGGAACGTGCCGATGATGGAGCAAAAGACGCCGAGAACCGCCAGCAGAAGGGGCAGGAGCATGCCATTCCAGCCGTAAGCGGCGGAGGCGCTGATGGCAAAGGTGGCGATGATGGAGCCAACGTAGGATTCATAGAGGTCAGCGCCCATACCGGCCACGTCGCCAACGTTGTCGCCCACGTTGTCGGCGATGGTGGCGGGGTTGCGCGGGTCGTCTTCCGGAATGCCGGCTTCGACTTTACCCACAAGGTCGGCGCCCACGTCGGCAGCCTTCGTGAAGATGCCGCCGCCGACACGTGCAAAAAGCGCCGCGGCGGAGGCGCCCATGGAGAACATAACCATCGTGGTGGCGATGGTGCTGGAATCCGTAACGTTAAAAACGTAGCGCAGAATGTGGAACCAGAGGGTAACGTCCAGCAGGCCGATGCCGATAACGGTAAAGCCCATGACGGCGCCGGACGAGAAGGCAGCTCGAAGGCCCTTGTTCAGGCTCTCGGAAGCGGCCTGAGCCGTTCTGCTGTTGGCGGCCGTGGCAATCTTCATGCCAACGTAGCCGGCGGTGCAGGAGAAAATGCCGCCCGTTACGAAGGCGAAGGGCACGAAACCGGAAACAAGGCCGAGCACGGCAAGTACGCCAAGGACCACGGCCATGATGACAAAGAAAATCGCGAGAGTTCTATACTGCCGGCGCAAATATGCATTTGCACCTCTGCGGATAGCGTCCGCAATTTTGCGCATGGTTTCGTTGCCCTCGGCAAGGCTCAAAACCTTACGCGACTGCAGGAGTGCAAAGCCAAGGGCAATCACACAGCCTACAAAGCCTATCCAGAAAAATGCGTCCAAGAATTACCAACTCCTCTTTTTTTGTGGATTTTTGCCTGTCTATTGTAGCAAGAACTTACCAACTAATCAACAATATTTCTCCAATTCCTGCGTTTAGTATAGGATTTTTCAGCGGAAAACCTTGCATTTTATATGAAATCTCACTATGGACATAATAGGTACAGCGTGCTACAATAGGGGCAACTTGGTGGCGGTGTAAACCGCTGTCTAAGCAGAGTAGATCACCTTGCGTAAAGTGCCGATTGAACGGGGAGTTGTCAGTCGGACGAAGGAAACTATCCACGGTTCCACGGTTTGGTGATCGCATCCCGCTGCTGCATAACGGAGAATACCTCCTATATGTGGCGCAGAATCGTGCCAACGGCATAGCCTTATCTGGGCTGTGCCTATTAGCGCGCACAAAAAATAGGAGGGGTTTTTTATGCCCAAAAACACTGTGTCAAAAACCTCGAAGAAGCTGTTCTCCACCTCGACCCTCGTAACTCTCAGCCTCCTGACGGCGCTCAGCATCATTCTCGAACGCTTTTTAGGCTTTATGCCCACGCCGAACATTCGAATCGCCTTCGGCAACCTTCCCATTATCTTGGCCGGTCTGCTCTTTGGGCCGGTGGCAGGCGGCATCGTTGCGCTCTTGTCCGATATTCTCGGCACGACGCTGTTCTCGTCCTTCCCGTGGTTTGCTCCGATGGCGCTCACTCCTGTTATTATGGGCGTTGTTCCGCCGATTATCGGCAGGTTTATGCGGAAACGCACAAGTATTGTCACTTTTATCGCGCTCATTCTTCCCGCGGAGATACTCGGTCCCATTGTTTGGAGCAACGTGAGTCTGCAGATGCTCAACGGGGTGCCCTTTATGGTGAACTTCCCGTTGCGCGCGCCGGTAAAGCTTTTGATTGCCGTCGTTGATATCCTGCTCGTCTTCCTGCTCTACAAGAGCGGCGTTTTCCGCGCGCTTGGGCTTGATAAGTTTGGAGGAAAGTCAAGTGAGTTACGAGGAAACGCTAAAGTACATTCACAACGTTAAATGGCAGGCCAGCAAGCCGGGCCTCTCCCGCACGCAGGGGCTTCTGAAGTCCCTCGGGAACCCGGAAAAGCACCTTAAATTCGTACACATCGCCGGAACGAACGGCAAGGGCTCCACGGCGGCGTGCATCGCCTCCATCCTGCGCACCGCCGGATACAAAACGGGCCTGTATACATCGCCTTACATCCTGCGCTTTAACGAACGCATGCAGATAAACGGCGAGCACATTTCCAACGAAGAGCTGGAAGTGCTCACGGATGAAATCCGCCCCTTTGCCGACGCCATGGAAGACCCGCCCACGGAGTTTGAACTTATCACGGCGCTGGCCATGCAGTTTTTCCATAAGAACAAATGCGACATCGTCGTCCTTGAAGTGGGCATGGGCGGCGAGCTGGACTCCACGAACGTCATCGACACGCCGGAAGTGGCCGTCATTACGGCCATCGGTATGGACCACGTTGCAGAGCTGGGCTCCACCATTTCGGAGGTGGCCCGTGCTAAGGCGGGTATTATCAAAGAAGGCGGCGACGTGGTGGTCTACGGCGGGAACGACAAGGCTGTGGACAACGTGATTGAAGAAACCTGCAGGGCCAAAAACGCGTCCCTGTATAAGGTAGATTTTAACCGCATTTCCAATAAGTCCTTCGATTTATACGCATCCCGCTTTGAATTTGAGCCCTACGGCCCCATAACGCTCCCCCTCGTCGGCTCCTATCAGCCCTATAATGCGGCTGTAGCCGTCACGGCAGCCGAGAGACTGCGGGCAAAGGGCTACAACATAACGGATAGCGATATTGTTGAAGGGCTGCGCCGCGTGAGCTGGCCCGGCCGGTTCGAAATTCTCATGCACCGCCCCGCCTTCGTCTTAGACGGTGCCCATAACCAGCACGGTATTCTGGCAACGGCGGAGAGCCTGAAAACGGTGTTTCCCAACAGGCAGTTCGTTTTCCTCCTTGGTGTGATGAAAGACAAGGACGTGGACGCCATGATGGACGTCATCGAGCCCCTTGCCTTGCGCTTTGTCACCGTGCGGCCTGATAATCCGCGGGCTATGGCGGCGAAGGAACTGCGCGACCGTGTTGCGAAATTCGGGAAACCGGCGGAAGCCTGCGAGACGATTACCGAAGGCGTCGCCCGGGCCGTGGAATACGCCGGTGAAGAGGGGCTTGTATGCGCCCTCGGATCCCTCTATTTCTCCGGTGACGTGAGAGCGGCGGTCGGTATGCTCAAAGCTAAGGCTTAAAAAATGATAAAAACAGCACAATGAACATTGTGCTGTTTTTGTTTTGCCGATATAATAGTTAAAAACGCGCTTTCGGCCGGACGCCGGGCGGCGTTTTGGTTTATCCGGCAAATACAATAAAGAATCAAGGTGTCTAAAATTTTAAAGATTCAGGTTCAAATCTTCATTCTCGTAGCCATAGGATATTTTGCGTCAAAGAAAGGGTTTTTCGGGAAGGCAGCACGGAAGGACCTGACCAACATGGTCATCTACATTTTCCTGCCCTGCAATATCTTCGCCTCCTTTGCCTCGTCGCTGACGGTTGATTTGCTGAAACAGTGCGGCATCGTGCTCATTGCGGCTTTTGCGGCGCAGGGCTTTTATTTGATTCTGAACAAATTCCTCTACAACCGCTTTCCCCTGGAGCGACGCATTGTCATGCAGTACGCCACCACCTGCAACAACGCCGGATTCATGGGCCTGCCCGTCATCGAATCGGTGTTCGGCGGCCTCGGCACCCTCTACGGCGCCATCGTCATTATCCCAATGCGCATCGTGATGTGGACGGCGGGGCTTTCCCTTTTTACGAAAACGAATAAGAAGGACCAGTTAAAGCGTCTTGCCACACACCCCTGTATCTGGGCTGTTATTCTGGGTTTTGCGTATCTGTTTTCCCCCGTTAAGCTGCCGGACTTCCTCAACGGAACTGTTACGATGCTCAGCCGCTGCGTGACGCCGCTTTCCATGATTATCGTCGGCGGTATTCTCAGCGAAGTGGATATGAAAACGGTGTTTGAATGGCCCGTTTTCTACTATTCCGCCCTGCGCCTTATTGCGATTCCGGCCATTATCTTCGGCGTGATGGCCCTGCTTGGGGTAGACCCTGTGGCAACGGGTAGCGTCGTCCTCTCCGCGGCGATGCCGGCGGCGACGACCACCGCCATGCTCGCGCAGCAGTACGGACGGGACTCTGCCTTTGCGTCGAAGCTCATCTTCGTCTCCACGCTTATTTCCCTCGTTACCCTGCCGCTCCTTGGCGCATTTTTGAAACACTACGCCGGCATTTAATACGACGAAAGAGGAGGAACACAATGGAAGTCATCCAAAGCATATTAGAAAGCCCCACATTCAGTTGGGTGATTCTCCCGCTTCTCATCTTCCTGGGCCGTATCTGCGACGTAACCCTCGGCACACTCCGCATCATTTTCGTTTCCCGCAGCAAACGGATTCTCGCACCCCTTGTGGGGTTCTTTGAGGTATCTATCTGGCTTCTGGCCATCAGCCAGATTATGCAGCACATCGACAATCCCCTCTGCTTCTTTGCCTATGCCGGCGGCTTTGCCATGGGCAACTATATTGGCATCCGCATTGAGGAGAAGCTCGCCATGGGCTCCCTTGTGGTACGCATATTCCTCACACAGGACGACGGGTATATAAAAGAGAAGCTCGCCGAAGCCGGTTTCGGGTACACCTCCATCGACGGGCACGGCAAAAACAGCGACGTTGAGGTAATCTACACCGTCATCATGCGAAAGGATCTGGAAAAGGTGACGCAGATTATTGAAAGCTGCCGAGAAGGCGCCTTCTACTCCGTTGAGGATGTGAAGATGGTCCGGCAGGGGATTTTCCCGAAATCCTCGCATGTAAAGCGAAGCGCCGTATTCAATAAGAGCTTTAAGCGGAAATAAAAAGCGCCGACGTCAGTCGGCGCTTTTTTCGTGAAGGCGGGAGAGCCGCCGCGAAATGCTCCGGAAAAGGGCAGTCCCAAAGCTGGAAAAGAGGCTCTACGGTTTCGGGATGCGTTAGAATACAGTTAGAATTTTAGTGAGCATTCTTGTCGCAATAATCTCGACGACGAATCGGCCGCGGGAAACGTGGAGTGGGGAGCGAACTTCTAGTAGAAGCCGCTCCCCCTATTCGGACTTTCACAGAGCAATTCTATGAAGTATTCCCGTTTTATCTGAGCATCGGAATGACATACGAGCTGTTTTGGCTTGAGGATGTCAACCTTGTGAAATCGTATCGAAAGGCTTTTGAATTACGGCGCGAGATGGCGAACCAGAACGCTTGGCTCATGGGGTGCTATGTATACGATGCGCTGTGCGCGGTGTCCCCCGTGTTGAACGCCTTTGCAAAAAGGGGAACGAAACCGATGCCGTATCACAAGGAGCCGTATCCGTTGAAGAAAAGCAAGACAGAAAGCCCCGCCGCCGAAGAATCCAGTGTCGGAGACGCCAAGCTCGGAGCGGCGAAATTCCATTCTTTCGCGGCGCAGTTGAACAAGAGATTTGAGAATAGCGGAACGTAGGGGCGGGTGAAAAATGGCGCTTACAATTGACGAACTGCAAGTTGAAATAAAGGCTAGTAGCACAAGCGCGGCGAGTAGCATTGACGCTCTCGCTAATTCGCTTTCAAAGCTCCGCGCCGCTGTAAAGGGTGGGGTAGGGCTAACAACGGCAACAAAGCAGTTCCGCGCATTTTCTGATGCGGTGCGCTCACTGCATGTGCCGACACAGCAAATAGCGGAACTGGTTAGTGCGCTGAAGCCGCTTGAAACAATCGGGAGAAGCAATCTCGGCTCAACCATTAACCAGTTAAAGAAACTCCCTGAGATAACGCTGGCACTCGAAAAGACGGACATGGGCGCATTTGCCGCAAAAATCCAAGAGGTTACGGCAGCGATTATGCCTCTGTCCACAGAAATGAACAAGGTTGCGCTTGGATTCAGTAAACTGCCTGCGCAGATACAAAAGGTTATCAACGCGAACGCAAGACTGACTGCATCTAACAGGAAAACGACAAAATCGTTCTTCTCGTTAAACCTGATTATGGCAAAAGTGTATGCGATTAAGCGGATTGCGGGTGTTTTTGCAAACTGGATTGACAACTCTAACCAGTACGTCGAAAACCTCAACCTGTTCACCGTCGCTATGGGAAAGCACACCGAGGAAGCGAAGGCATACGCCGAACAGGTTCAGGAACTCGTCGGCATTGACGCGTCTGAGTTCATGCGGTATCAGGGCGTGTTTATGAACATGGCGAAGGGCTTTGGTGTTGCTGAGGACAAAGCGGCGAAGATGTCAAAGAACCTCACACAGCT
>DUPW01000132.1 GCA_012838125.1 Papillibacter sp. | reverse complement strand
GGCACCGTGAGGTCAAAGCGCAGGGCAAGGTCCGTGTCACCTTTCATAAAGCGGTAGATTTGCTTTTCCGTTTCGCCGCCGCCCTTGGCCAGTAGCACCTCCGCCGCCTCAATGAGGGGGGTGTCCAGCGCCGTAAAGCCGTAGAGAGAGTACGTGCGGCGGAGGGTGTCCACCATTTTGTCAAAGAGCGCCTGCTCCCCGGGCAGAAGCTCCATAAAGCCGGAGAGGGTTCTGGGCCTCACTTTACTCATAAGGATTCTCCTTCCTGAAGACATGGCAGAGAAAAGCGGGGATGCTCCCCGCCGCCGAATCTGCCTGAGAAGTGGAAAGCGCGCGGTGCCCGCTTAAAGAAGGCGTTGCCGCGCGCGCCAGTGTACCCGCCAAACGACGGTCAGTTTTTTGGATTGACGATGTCGCGCCAGTCAAGATCGCCCCGCTTAAGGCCCTGAATGAGCACTTCCGCCGTGGCCACGTTCGATGCAAAGGGCACGTTGTGCTGGTCACACAGGCGGGCGATTTCGTTGACGCTGCCGAGCCCATCGGTAAAAGACGGGTCGCAGAAGAAGAGGACGAGGTCAAGCTCGTTGTAGGCGATGCGTGCGCCAATTTGCTGGTCGCCCCCTTGGCTGGCGGGGAGATAGAGCGTGATGGGAAGCCCCGTCGCCTCCGCAACAAGACGGCCGGTTGTGTTCGTGGCGCATATAGAGTGCCCTGCCAAGATTCCGCAATAGGCGATGCAGAACTGAACCATTAATTCCTTCTTCCTGTCATGAGCCATGAGCGCAATATTCATACATTAGCCGCCTTCTTTCGTAAAAATATGTGAGTCTTATAGTCGCCGTGTATTCATGGGCACGTCCTCTCCGGTGAGGCGCCGGGCAATATCCAGAAACCGACGCGCCCCTTTCGATCGCGCATACAAAACAAGAGGGGTCTGTCTGTTTGCGGAAAGGTAGACGTTTTCGTCCTCCGGCACGATGCCAATCAGCCGCGCGCCCACATGGTCAATAGCGTCGTCAATGGTGGTCTGCAGGCGGCGCAGGTCACGGGGCCGCACGCGGTTGACTACAAGGCGGATTTCGCCCACGCCGAGACGGTGCAGCTGCTCCATAGCCCGCTGCCCGTCACGAATGCTGGCAAGGTCGCTCATCGCCACCACGAGGGCCGTGTCCGCGTTTTTCGCCGCGAGGCGAAAGCCGGGGCCGATTCCCGCGGGCGCGTCAATGAAAATAAAGTCATAAGACTCTTTCAGCTGGTTGAGAAGCTCGGAAACGGCCGCCTCGTCCACGTCCTCCGGTCGGAGGAAGGGCGGCGCCGAGAGAAAGTGGAGATTTTTAATAGCCGGGTGCTCGGAGATGGCCAGATCCGGTGAAATCGTTCCGGAGAGAATATCGGAAAAGTCAGCAACGCTGTACTCCGTCATCCCCAGGCTGATGTCGAGGTTCCGAAGGCCCACGTCAAAATCGATACAGAGCGTCCGATAGCCCAGCGCAGCCAGACAGGACGCAACGGCGGCCACCGTTGCGGTTTTGCCCGTGCCCCCCTTACCGGAGGCGACGGCAATCACTTTTCCCATTATGGCCTCACCTCAGCTATCGTGTTCAGTATATTATATCCAATGAAAATGCGGAAAACAAGAAGAAAATGCGCCGTTTCGGGTGTTTTAGGGCAGGAGAGTGTTGTCAGCCGCCACCGTACCCCGTATCTCTTCCTGGAAGTAGGAATCGAGAATGTCCCGCGCAATCTGCATGATGGTGGCGCCTGAGGTGCCCTTTTCCACCACGAGGGCGATGGCGATTTCCGGGTCGTCCGCCGGGGCGTAACAGACGAACACGCCGTTGTTGAGCTCCGCGCTGCCGCCGCGCTGAACGGTACCTGTTTTAGAGGCCACGGAGATGGGATAATTGCCGAAGATGCTCTTGGCGGTACCCGTTCTCGAGACTTCCTTCATGCCCTTTTGAATGAGGGGGAGGTATTCAGCGCCGGCAATCTGGCGCTGGGCGGAGGGGGTCTGCTCGTAGACGACGGAGGAGTAATCGGCGCTGCGGATGGTGCCGAGTATTGTTGCGGAATACACCGTCCCGCCGTTGGCGATGGTGGCCACGTAGTTGGCCAGCTGCAGCGGCGTAAACAGGTTATAGCCCTGGCCGATGGCGGTGATGATATTGTCCGCGGCGTACCAGTCCATGCCCAGCTTTTCCTCTTTGTACTCCGGCGTGGCCAGGTTGCCGGTGGATTCAGGCAGTTCGATGCCCGTTTTGCTGCCGAAGCCGAAATCAGCGGTGGTCTCGGAGATGCGGTCGATACCCAGCTTGTCCCCCAGCCAATAGAAGAAGTAGTTGCAGGATTCGGTAATCGCCGAGACGACGTTGACCTTGCCGTGGCCGCCGCCGGTGAGGGGATAAATCCAGCACACAGGGGAAAAGCCGCGGTCGGCGTATTCGGTGTAGATACCGGTGTCGTTGATGAGGGTATTTTCCGCGATGATGCCGTTTCTAAGGCCCGCCAGCGCCGTAACCATCTTAAAGGTAGAGCCGGGGTTATAGACGCCCATAAAGGCGCGGTTGAGCAGGGGCTTGCTGGGATTGCCTGCAAGGTCGTTGTAGTAGCGCTGGAGGGTGGCAAGGTCAAAGGTGGGGTACGACGCCGCCGCCAAAACCTGCCCTGTCTTCACCTGCGTCACCACCACGGCGCCGCCTGTGACCCGGTCCTCCTCCATACGCTCCGTGTTGATGAGGTCAATCTTCGCGGCGAGGGAGTCCTCGCAGACCTCCTGCAGGGCGATGTCGATGGTGAGAAAGACGTTTTGCCCCGGGATGGGCGTTTCCGTGAGGCGCTCATTTAAGATGGTCCCGTCATCGTCCATGGAGACGAGCATTTTACCGTCCTGCCCGTGGAGATAATCCTCAAAGGCGCGCTCCACCCCCGATTTGCCGATGAGGGCGTTGTATGCGTAGCCTTTTTCCTTGTATACGGCGTATTCTTCCGCGTCCATCTGGCCGATATAGCCCAGAAGATGGGCAGCGTAGTCGGTGTGATAAACGCGGCGGCTCGACATCTCCACGTTGACGCAGGGGAAACTGCGCTCCTTTATGATGGAGATGAAGTCCACGTCCACGTCCTCTGCGAAAATATAGTCGGGCAGGTTCCTGATGGCGCGCATTTCCATCTCATACCGCACGCCGATAATAAGGCGCGCGTCGGGGATGCTCGTTTTATAGTCGATTTCGTAGTGCTCCTTGAGCCACACGAAAAAGTCCGAGGCACTCATCTCCGGGTCTAAGTCGAAGTATTCATAATACGCGTCAAGCCGGCTTTGCTGCGTTGAGGTCATGTCCAGAAGATAGGAGAAGGGGGCGCCCGTGGTCATGGGGAAGGTGTCAGTATACGGCACGCCCTGCTCCATGGCCACTTTGATAAGGTTTAAGATGATGTCGTTTTTATCCTCCCGCTTCAAAAGACGCTCCCGGGAGAGGGTGATGTTATACTGCGGGCGCGAGGAGACCAGCAGAACGCCGTTTCGGTCTAAAATATCGCCCCGGGCGGCCGGGACGGTCACCTTCTGCGTGGAGGCGTTATAAGAAGACCAGGCGTCCTGCACGTCCGGTGCGTCGTATATCTGCATTTTGTACAGCGTGGCGAGATAAATTCCGAGCGTGATTAAAACGAGCACGGAAGCCACCACGATTCGGGATGTTTTGTAGACCTTTTGCATAGAAACCCTTTCAGCGGTGCCCTCTACAGTGCGTCTGCACTGCGGGCCAATAGCCGGACGAAGAAGTAGAGCGGGCAGGCGAAGATGAGGGAGTAGAGGGACTGCCCCAGAGCGATTTGAAAGAGGGAAAAGGGGTCAACGCCTGCGTAGAACAAAAGGGAGAACATAGAGACGAAGGAGGTGAGCATCAGCGCGGCGAAACAGCAGACGATGTAGGAGGGAAAGCCCCGGGCCAAAATCGTCTCCGACAGAACCCCACAGGCGATGCCGATGGCCGTGAGGGTGATGGTCATCGCCAGAACGGGCTGGTGAAAGGCCACGTCGCAGAGCATGCCGGCCAGCAGCCCGTATCCGCCGCCCCGAAAGGCCCCTTCAAACAAGGCGATGCCCACCACGGCGATGGGCAAAAGCACGGGTACGTACCCGCCCACAGGCAGATAGGGGAAAACCATCGCCTGCAGCATGTACACCGCCACGATGAACACAATATGCAAAATCAGAACAAGGGGGATTTTTATCTGCCTCATAGCCGCCTCCCCTTATTCCGCAATTTCAAAGCTGGTGATGACGAAAACGTTGATGAGGTTGTCCAGCTCCGCAGCGGGGACGATGGTGGCGTAGCGGCGGATGCCAGATTCGTGCTGGCGCACCTCCGACACCGTGCCGATAACAAGTCCTGCTGGCATGACGCCGCCCTTGCCCGAGGTGGTAATGGTGTCCCCCGAGACGATTTGAGTGCTGTCTGTTAAGTAATCGAGTTTAAGAAGCCCCTCCCGCATGAGAGTGAAGTCCCCCGATGCCACCGCCACGTCGTTGTTGCGGTCGATGACGGCGCCGGCGGAGAAGGTGGTGTCCAGCACCGTTACGCAGGTGGAGGACATGGGGCCCACGTCCTTAATAAACCCTACCAGAGCGCCCGTCTCCGTGATAATCGGGTCGCCGGCTTTCACGGAGGAGTTGGAGGCGCCTTTGCTGATGGTAAAGGAGGATGACCAGTTGGAGGCGCTCCAGGCGATGATGGTGGCTGTCTCGTATTTAAAGTCGGCGTGGCGCGCGCTGAGGTTAAACAGCTCCCGCAGCCGGGCGTTTTCCTTGGCGATTTCCGTGTATTCCCGGTAGTCCTGCTGGAGCTTTGCCAGCTCCGCTTTGAGCTGCTGGTTTTCCGCCACCACCTTGTCGTACTCGTACATATAGCCGTAGACGCTCTCGAAGGTGCGCACCACGGAGGTGGCCACGCTCACGAGAGGTTTGGAGAGCGCCGTAAGGATGCTGGTAAAGACGCCGGGGCCTCCGCTTGTGTTGACGGAGACAATCGTCGTGAGGGCGATGACGAGGGCGAGGAGCAGAAAGCCGATTGTACGAAGTTTGAGAAATCGCTTCATGGACGCTCGGACACTCCTTTCGTAAAGGCGGGGGGAATGATTCCCAGCTGCTTCATCTCCTGCGCCAGCCGGCAGAGGGGAAGCCCCACGACGTTGAAGAAATCGCCCTCCATGCGGCGGATAAAGAGGGCGCCGAGGCCCTGGGCACCGTAGGCGCCGGCCTTGTCCATGGGCTCGCCGCTTTTTATATACCCGTCAATCTCCTCCTCCCGCATTTCGCGGAAGGTAACGGCCGTCTCTTCAAAAAATGTCTTTTCCCCGCCGCCGTAGAGCAGGGCGACGCCGGTATAGACAAAGTGCGTCTTTCCGGAAAGGCGCCGGAGCATGGCGGCGGCCTCCTCTTCGTCTGCCGGTTTGCCGAGGGGGGCGCCGTCGAGATACACGAGGGTGTCGGCGGCGATGACGAGGGCGTCGTCACCCCCGCCTGTTTTCCGGTAGTGCTTCAGGCTCTCCCGTGCTTTCGAGAGGGCGATGTGCTCAACAGCCTGGCCCGGGTTGCCGGAGAGGGGCGCCTCCTCCCCTTCGGCGGGGAGGATGAGAAAGTCGGTAAAACCCATCAGGGACAGAAGCTCCCGCCGGCGCGGCGACTTTGATGCGAGGATGATTTTGTTCATTCCACACCTCGCGTGTAAAGGCCGCGTGTAAAGCCGCCCGGCTCGTAGTCCCCGAGGCCCATATAGCGCCGGAGGACGGCCACGCACTCCACGGCGTTTTCCGTGGTGAACATCAGCCGGGTGCCCCAGACGCCGAGACGTCCGAGGGCGTGCATTTTATCCGCAAGGAACAGTTTTTTCGAGTTGAGCACCACGTTTCTGTGGGGGTATTCCCGCACCACAGGGAAGGATTCCCCCTGCCTGTCTTTAATGGTGGTGACATTGTCGCAGGCGCAGACGCTGTGGGCACCCTTGATGATGCAGTTTTCAAGCAGCATCAGGGGCAGGCGCCCGTAGACGATGATTTCCGTGTCCAGAGGTTTGGAGAGGTCACGAATCTGCTCAAAACGCAGCTCGAAGGACAATGTGGCCGCCGAAAGCCCGATATCCCGGGCGGTGAGGACGGAGGTGGAGTTAAAAAGGTTCAGTCCATAGTCGCCCCGAGCGGAAAAGCCCAAGGATTTGACGAATTGAATGTGCCCGATGTTTCCCACAAGGGCGTGTTTGATGCCCATTTCCCGCACTTTTTCAAGGCGGGAGGCCACTTCATTCTTCTCCCCGTCAAAGATAACCCGGGGAAGGCGCACAGCGAGGGTAATGGCCTCGTCCCCAAGGAAAGGCTCCAGCAGGTGTTTGTTCTCCACCGTCAGCTCCTCCAGAGGGATGTAGACCATGTGGGGCTTTAAGTCTGCCATCTCCTCGGAAAGCTGCGCCGCCCTGAGGACGGACAGGGTGATGACGGGCTTGTCCTCCCGGTTCGGTATGTGCAGGGGCGGGATAAACTCCCCCTCCTGCCGCTGGTGCAGCACCCGACGCTGCTCCACCAGCTGGGCGAGCAGATCCCGCCGCATCTCGTTGATGGCGGCGGCGGAGAGGGAAAGACCCTCCTCCACGGTGCTTTTTACCCCATCGCAGTAAAAGGGTGTTCCCCCCGTTTTATGCAGCTGCGTCTGGAGAATGGTGGGGGTCAGAGCCCTGTGAAAGGCGGGCTCAGGGATGGGACCCGTTGTCTGGGCACTGTTGCCCCAGTCGTCTGCGGCGGCCATTCTCACCGGCTCGCCCTTTTTGACGGAGCCGGCAAACTTCACGGGGACGCGCTGGAATTCACCGTTTAAATAGTTCTTTCGTGCCGTGGCGAAGATAATCTGCGCCTTGCGGCTCTCCTCTTCCCGCACGCCGAACATGTGGCGGCCCTTCCGGCCGGTGTAGTACCCGTCCGTAAAGCCCTGACGGGAAAAGGCGACGGTAAGGGCCCGCATATCCTCCGCCGTGGGAGGCTTTTTCTGGTGGGCGGCCCGGGCGTACACCCCCGTCACAATGGCGGCGTATTCCGGACGGCGCATGCGCCCTTCTATTTTTAAAGAGGTAACTCCCAGCTTTTCCAGCTCCTCCACGTACGAAACGAGGCAGTTGTCCTTCAGGCTCAGAAGGTACTCAGCATCGTGGCCGCCGGTGGAGTAGTTGAGGCGGCAGGGCTGGGCGCACAGGCCCCGGTTCCCGCTGCGGCGGCCGATGACGGCGCTCATATAGCACTGACCGGAGTGGCTCATGCACAGGGCTCCGTGGACGAACACCTCCGTCTCAATGGGGGAGTTTTTGCAGATAGCGGCAATCTCCTCCCGGGTCAGCTCCCGGGCGAGAACGACGCGTTTTACGCCCATGGCTGCGGCCAGCTTCACCCCTTCAAGATTGTGGACGCCCATCTGGGTGCTGGCGTGGATGGGGATGTCCGGCGTGGCCTTCCGAAGGGCCCGCAGGACGCCCAAATCCTGCACGATGAAGGCGTCCGCCCCGTAGCGGCTGGCGAGCCGGGCCTGCTCGATGAGGGCGGCCATCTCCCTGTCTGAGGTGAGGGTGTTGAAGGTGACGTACACCTTCACGCCCCGCACGCGGCAGTATTCGGCGGATTTGCGAAAATCCTCCGGTGTGAAGTTCTTGGCGTTTCGGCGGGCGTTAAAATCGCCAAAACCGAGGTAAACAGCATCGGCCCCGTTTTGCACGGCGGCCACAACCCCCTCGGGTGAGCCGGCGGGGGATAAAATCTCTAACATAAGCATCGGCCTTTCAGTCAGCCAAAATTGGTGTATCTGTCTATCGGAAAGAGCGCCTGCCCGTTTGCGGGCACGGCGGCGAAAACAAGCGGCAGTTTGTGAGATTTTGCACGCCTTTTATTTGTTTATTGGTATTAAAATATCATATCCGTATCGCCATTGTCTGTCAACTCCCGCTCGGGGCGGGCAAACCGGCGCGCCTATAGGGAATTTAGACATTTTGCATGGTATTTAATCGCAAGGCATTCCTTGCCCACGGGATGAGAAGCTGATATAATCATCCAGTGCAAGAAACAGAAAGCAAAACTGGAAGGGGTGTGAAGCCGTTGGCCGATATGAGATATGTCCTCCCGCCTGCAGACGCCGTCACCATAAGCGGCGCCGCCGCAGATGTGCTCATCCGCTCGGGGGATGGTGCTGCCGCCCTCGTCTATCTCCATATCGCCCGCTGCGGCGGGGAAATTTCGCCCGGCCGGGCGGCTAAAACCCTCAACCTTCCGGAAAAGGACGTCGCCGCCGCGATAGAGCGCCTTTTCTCCTTGGGGCTTATTAAACGCGCAAGCGGCGAGGGCGCCCCTGCGATAAAAACCGCCCCCGTAAAGGACGAGCTGCCGGAGTACTCCATCGAGGAGGTGCGGCATGAGATTACAAGCGGGAGCGTCTTTGCCGCCCTGGTAAAGGAAGTGCAGAAAGACCTGGGGAAAATCCTCACGTCGGACGACCTTGTGCGCCTGTTCGGGATGTACGACTACTTAGGGCTTCCCCCGGATGTCATCTACCACCTTGTGCGGTTTTGCATCGATGAACACACTCGCCGGTACGGGGAAGGGCGAAGGCCCACCATCCGGTACATCGAAAAGGTGGCCTACAGCTGGGAGCGGGAGGGGGTTAAGACCCTTGAAGACGCAGAGGCATACATCAGCCGCCTCGAGCGCCAGCGGGACCGGATGAGCGAGATTCTCCGAATTCTCCAGATTCGGGACAGGCTCCCCTCCGCCACGGAGCGGCGATACATAGAGGGCTGGGTGGAGCTGGGCATTGCGCCGGAGCTCATCGAAATGGCCTACGATAAAACCCTCGTGCAGACGGGGCGGCTTGCATGGAAATACCTCGACACCATCCTCAAAAGCTGGCACGCGGCGGGTTTGAAAACAACACAGGACGTTCTCCGGGCTGACGGTAAGCCGGAGAAAAAGCCTGCGGCCTCGGGCTACGGCACAGCGCCGGGACGGGGCGGCGCAGGAAACGGCGCCATGCCGGATGAAAGCGATATTAAGCGTATGGAGAACTTCCTGAAGAAGCTGAAGGGGGAATAGACCGTGGCGCTTGACAGCAAAATCCTTCACGCCGCCCGCCGGCGCCATGAGGAGCGGGTCCGCGCATTTGCCGCAGAGCGGGAGGCGCGCCTGAAGGCGGTGTACGCCGCCGTGCCCGAAGCGGAGGACATAGACCGCACCCTTCGCGCCCTCGTCATGGAAGCCGTCAACGTCTCTCTGCAAAAGGGGGAGGACCCTGTGGCGGCGGTGGAGCAAATCGGCGCAAAAAGCCTTGCCCTGCAGGAGCGGCGTGGGCAGTATCTTGAAAAGGCGGGATTTCCCCGGGATTACACCGATCGGGACTACTACTGTGAGGACTGCCGCGACAGCGGTTATGCGGGCACTTCGCCCTGCCGGTGTCTCATGGAGCTTTACACCGAGGAACAAAACGCGGCCTTAAGCAGTCTCTTTAAGCTGGGGAACGAGAGCTTTGACACCTTTAACTTAAGCTGGTACGACGACACCCCCGCCTCCGGCGGGACATCTCCCCGCCAGATTATGCGGAACGTCTACGAAACCTGCACAGCCTACGCGAAGCGTTTTTCCGAAATGACGGAGAGTCTTCTGTTTATCGGGCCCACCGGCGTGGGCAAAACGTTTCTCTCGGCCTGCATCGCCCGGGATGTGGCAAAGCAGGGTCATTCCGTGGTGTACGAGACGGCGGGGGCCGTTTTCGCCGCCTTCGAGGCAGATAAATTCCAGAAAACCGACGACCCGGACGCCACCCGCGCCCACGTCCGGCGGGTCTTAAACTGCGACCTGCTCATCATCGACGATTTGGGTACGGAGATGACCACAGCCTTTACCATCAGCGCCCTGTACGAAATCATCAACACGCGGCTGATTACGGGGAAGAAGACAATTATCAGCACGAACTTCTCGAAGGAGGAGCTGCAGCATCGCTACAGCGCGCCAATCGTCTCCCGCCTGCTGGGAGAATTTATCGTGCTCACCTTTGCCGGGCGTGATATCCGCATCCGCCGGCAGGAGATGGGCCTATAGTATTCAATCGCGTGAATAATCCATAAGGGCGTTGAAAACATTTCCCGCGGGAAATTTTCGTTGATATATCAAGGTTTTGCACATTATCCACAGGTTTTTCCACACCCTATTATGTCAACACTATTATTACGCGTATTCATTCGCGGGCTTCGCTTCGTGTAAAATGAGACCGCCCGGTGTTAAAACGTCGCCGCGTGAATATAGTTATTTTGACGCGGCAGTTGCCCTTTCGGGCTATCAGGCGGCAAAGGAAGGATTGTATTTTGGAACACTCGAGCAAGCAAACATACATGCGCAGTGCGGCGATACTCGCCGCGACAGCCGTGCTGGCTAAAGTCATCAGCGCAATTTTTAAAATCCCTCTTTTTAACCTCATCGGTGATGAGGGCTCAGGCCATTTTCAGGTGACGTATCTCGTTTACACCCTCCTCCTGACTATCTCCACCGCCGGAATCCCTGTTGCCCTCTCCCGCCAGATATCTGCCGCGTCCGCCACGGGAAGGCCCGGGCTCGTTCGGCGGTATTTTTCCGTGGCCCTGCCGGCCTTTGCCGCCGTGGGCCTGTTTTTCTCGGGGATGATGTTTCTCTTCTCCGAGCAGATTGCCCGGTTTATGAGCAACCCGCAGGCGGCGGGGGGACTGCGTGTTCTCTCCCCGGCGATTTTCTTCGTGTGTATCGTCTCCGTCTTTGAAGGGTACAGCCAGGGGCACCAGAACATGATTCCCACCGCCACAAAGCAGCTTATGGAGGTGACGAGCAAGCTCATCATCGGCCTGGGCGTGGCGTGGTATCTGCTTCAGCAGGGGGCCACCTCCGCCGAAACGGCGGCGGGGGCCATCTCCGGCGTCTCGGTGGGCCTTGCCCTTGCCGTCCCCGCCATGGTGTTTCTCAAGCGCCGCATGGATAGGCGGCTCTATCCCTACCGCATCGCCGAAAGCGAAGGGGCGGACGCCTACAGCCGCCGCCGGATTTTGTACAACATCTTCCGGGTGAGTATCCCCATTACCCTCGGCGCGTCCTTTATGAACATCATGACGATTATCGACACGCGCTTTGTGTTGAGCCGCCTCCAGACGGGGGCGGGACTGGTGGAAACCGAGGCCGTCGCCCTCTACGGCGTGTATTCCAAGGGGCTGACGCTCCTTGTTCTGCCCTCGTCCCTCATCACGCCGGTGTCCGTCAGCATCATTCCGGCGCTGGCGGGGGCCCTTGCGGCGCGGCGCATTAGGGAGGCGCAGAATATTATGCAGTCCTCCGTGAAAATCACCAATCTCATCGCCATGCCTGCGGCGGTGGGCCTGTCTGTTCTCGCCTACCCGATTTTCAACGTGCTCTACTGGGGGAGCAACCCCGTTGGCCCCACGCTGCTGCGTGTTTTCGGCGTGGCCTCTTACTTTGTCTGCATGCAGCTGATTACGACAGCACTCCTGCAGGCCAACGGCCATGAAAAAATTCCCGTCATCTCCTTCCTCGTCGGCGGTATTTTGCAGATTCTTTTGGACTGGTACCTTGTGGGCAATCCCGCTATCAACATTAAAGCAGCCCCCTTCGGCACCTTAATCTGCTACTTTGTCATCACGGCTCTTAATATGATTTTCCTGCTTGTGAAGGTGAAAGACCGGCCGAAGCTCCTGTCCGCCTTTTTAAGACCCGCCCTCTGCACCGCCGTAATGGGCGTTGCGGCGTGGGCTGTTTACGGCCTCATTGAAAGGCTCTTATACGATGCCCTCGGTCAGGGAAGAATGGCAATGACGGTGTGCCTCTTTTTGGCCATAGGCGTTGCCGTCATCGTCTACGGCGTTCTGATTATCATCACAAGAACCATAACCCGCAGCGACATGAGACTCCTGCCGAAAGGCGAGCGGCTGGCGAATCTTCTCAGAATTAGAGATTGACGCATTTTTTTCGCCACGAATACATGAAAAAAGCGAGAAACAACTTGCAGAACAGGTGAAAGTATGGTAAATTTTGAAAACAAAGAACGTTACGGCATCTACGATTTGAAGAAAATCATCGCCATTCTGCGCGGGCCGGGGGGCTGTCCGTGGGACGCGGAGCAGACCCACGAGAGCATCCGGCGAAACCTCCTGGAGGAGGCGTACGAAGCGGCGGAAGCCATTGACAATCAGGACCCCGAGCACTTGAAGGAAGAGCTGGGGGACGTTCTTATGCAGGTCATCTTTCACGCTGATATTGAGGAAAAGGCCGGCAACTTCAATTTCGACGACGTGGCGGACGCCACGGTGCGCAAGCTCATCTTCCGCCACCCCCACGTCTTCGGAGACACTTCCGTCTCCGGAACCGGCGAGGTTTTGGACAACTGGGAGCAATTAAAGCGCCGGGAGAAGCAGCACGGCTCCACGGCCGACGTCCTCGCCGCCGTGGCAAAGAGCCTTCCCGCCCTGTGGCGCGCGGAAAAGCTCCAGAAGAAAGCGGCGAAGGAAGCCGGATTCGACTGGCCGGATATCTCCGGCGCGCTGGACAAGCTCAAAGAGGAGCTCTCTGAGCTTACCGAAGCAATCAGCGGCCGGGGCGACGCCTTCGAGGAGTTGGGGGACGTGCTGTTTTCCGTTGTGAACGTGGCACGGTTTCTCAAAGTGGACCCGGAACAGGCCCTTTCCGCCGCCTGCGATAAGTTTACCGCCCGTTTTCGCCGGCTTGAGGAGACGGCGGAGAGCAAAGGCGTGAAGCTGGAGGATTTGTCCCTTTCGGAAATGGACAAGCTTTATGAGCAGGCAAAAGAAGCGTTAAAGAAGGATTATGGCCCAAAAGGCGTATGATTTCTTTATATACTATCAATCATAAAGTCACAGTAGCATATAGGAGGACGGAACATAATGAATAAAGCAGAACTGATCAGCAAGATCTCGATGAACTCGGGCCTTTCGAAGAAGGACAGCGAAAAGGCGCTTACCGCCGCCATTGACGCGATTACGGAAGCGCTGAAAAACGGCGAAAAGGTGCAGCTTGTCGGCTTTGGCATTTTCGACGTGAAAGAGCGCGCCGCGCGCACGGGCCGCAATCCGAAAACGAAGGAAGCCATTCAGATTCCCGCCTCCAGAGTTCCGCAGTTTAAGGCCGGTAAAGCGCTGAAAGACGCTGTATCCATTTAAGTCTGCCCGAATCTGGTTAAGTAAGCTGTGAAATGAAACGGTGCGAATGAACCTCGCACCGTTTTATCTCACGATATGGAGGTTTTATGCGTCTGGACAAGTATCTCAAGGTCTCCCGGCTCATTAAGCGCCGCACCGTCGCCAACGAGGCCTGTGACGCCGAGCGGGTGACGGTGAACGGCCGGCCGGCGAAGGCGTCCTACAACGTGAAAGTGGGGGACGTTTTGGAAATCTCCCTCGGACAGCGCACCGTCAAGGTCGAGGTGACGAGTGTGCAGGAGCACGTGCGCAAGGAGGACGCCCCGGCCCTGTACCGCGAAATAGTCTGAAGCCACAGGGAGTCTTTGCAGAAAAGAAAGGCAGGCTGCCATGGACGGTTTTTCCCGCGCCGCACAAGCGGTTTTCTCCTTTCTCCGCGGGCCCCGCGGAGAAGCGATTCGGTATCTCGCCGTGGGCGGGTGCACCACCCTCATTGACTACGGTGTCTACTATCTGATGACCGTATACTTCAGGCAGGACGTGACGCTGAGTAACATTGTGAGCGTGGCGGTGGCGATTCTTTTCGCGTATATCGCCAACAAAGTGGTGGTCTTTCGCTCGAAAACGACACGTCTTCGCCAGTTTCTGTTGGAATCGGCGCGCTTTCTGGGGGCGCGGCTTGCCACCATGGCCCTTGAAGTGGGGGCCGTCTACCTATTCGTGAATCGGCTCGGGCAGAACGAGCAGCTTGGCAAAATCGAGGCCATCGTTCTCGTCATCATTGCAAACTATGTTTTGAGCAAGTTCTTCGTCTTTCGGAAAGAGCCGAAGAAATAGAGTGTGAAACGCGCCGGGCGGTGCGTTTACCCGCGGCGCGGCGCAAGGTCTGCGCCGCTTTTTGTTGAGGTTTACAAATTATTCACCAAAGGCCGCCGCAGAAAAATTAAGATGAAAACAGATAAAAACGCCGCTTTTACGCGGACATGAACCCAAGAAGGGGGTGTCAGTTTGCCCGGCAAGAAAATCCTCGTCGTGGAAGACGACAGCAATATTACGGAGCTGCTTCGCCTCTACCTCGAAAAAGAGGGCTTCTCGGTGTACACCGCGGAGAACGGGGGCAAGGCCATCACGGAGTTTGAGCGGGTGAAGCCGGACCTTGTCCTGCTGGACATCATGCTTCCGGTGATGGACGGGTGGGCCGTCTGCCGCGAGATTCGCAGCATGTCCAACGTGCCCATCATTATGCTCACGGCGAAAGACGACTCCTACGACAAAATCTCCGGCCTTGAGATGGGGGCGGACGACTACGTCGTCAAGCCCTTTGACGTAAAGGAACTCATCGCCCGTATCCACGCCGTCATGCGGCGGTATCAGGCGGACACCCATCAGGCCGAGCGCAAGCTCGTGTTTGACAAACTTGTCATCGACATGGACGCCTTTGAGCTGATTGTGGACGGGGAAAAAGTGGACACGCCGCCGAAGGAGATGGAGCTTCTTTTCCACCTCGCCTCTTCCCCCAACCGGGTCTACACCCGCAATCAGCTCCTCGACGAAGTCTGGGGCTTTGACTATTTCGGCGACTCGCGAACCGT
Organism: Papillibacter sp.; assembly: GCA_012838125.1. Classification (GTDB taxonomy): domain Bacteria; phylum Bacillota; class Clostridia; order Oscillospirales; family Oscillospiraceae; genus Sporobacter. The sequence goes on along the minus strand of DUPW01000132.1, from coordinate 45,734 downwards.
GGACGTGCACATCAAGCGCCTGCGGGAGAAGCTGGAAAACGTCAGCGAGAAGTGGTCCCTTAAGACGGTGTGGGGCGTCGGCTACAAATTTGAGCTGAAGGACGCATGAAAAAGAGTCTCTATTTTAAGAACTACCTCGTCACAACCTGCATCGTATTCCTCGCCTTTTTGATTCTCACCAGCATGTTCTTCGTCTGGAGCTACCGCCTTATCCTGCGGGAGCGGCAGAAGGCCATGAGCAGTACGGCGGAGGAAGTGGTGCGCTACGCCTCGGCCATGACGAACAGCTATCCCGTCACCAGCTTTGAGCTGCGGATTTCCTTGGCCTCCTTTGCCAAGATGAGCGGGTTTGACATCATGATTGCCGACGAGACGGGCGCCATCGTCTCCACCTCAGACATGTCCCTCATGTCCAGCGAGCTGGGGAGAGTCGTGCCCTTTACGGCGCTGCAGGCGGTGGAGAGCGGTCAGGACTTCAGCTGGATTACGGATTTGGGGGGCGTCTATCAGGAGGCCCGGCACGTCATCGGCGCCGCCTTTCGCCTTGCCTCGGGCAGGGGGCCGGGAAGCTATGTCTTCGTCTCCGCCGACGCCCGAGATATGATTGCGATTTGGCGGAAGTTTACGGGCATTTTTATGCTTATCTCCCTGGGCGTTCTGTTTGCCACCTTTATTATCACGTACTACACCACGAAAAAGCAGGCGCGGCCCTTAAACGAAATGGCCCGGGCGGCGCGCCGCTTTGCCCACGGTGACTTCTCCGTCCGCGTCAAATCGGAGGGGCGGGACGACGAAATCGGCCAGCTCACGGAGGCTTTTAACTCAATGGCTGACTCTCTGGAGCGGCTTGAGACCCTCCGGCGGGATTTTATCGCCAACGTCTCCCACGAGCTTAAGACGCCAATGACCACCATCTCCGGCTTTACAGACGGCATCCTTGACGGCACCATCCCGCCAGAGAGTCAGAGCAGGTACCTTGAGGTTATCTCCTCCGAGACGAAGCGTTTAAGCCGCCTAGTGCGCACCATGCTGAGCATGTCCCGCATCCAGAACACAAAACCCGAGGAGCTTTTGCGCAAATCCTTCGACGCCAGCGAGACGATTCGTCTTGCCCTAGTGGGCCTGAGCGGGCGAATCGAGGAGAAAAAGCTGGACGTGGCGGTGGAACTGCCGGAGGAGCCGGTGATGACCCGGGGCGATATGGACGCCATCACGCAGGTGACGTACAATCTCGCCGACAACGCCGTGAAATTCGCCCGGGAAGGGACCACCCTGCGTTTTTGCCTGTGGAAACAGGGGCAGAAGGCGTATATCTCCGTGGAAAACACGGGGGAGGAGATTCCGCCGGAGGAAATCCCCCTCATCTTCGAGCGCTTCCACAAAAAGGACCGCTCCCGCAGCGAAAATCGGGACGGCGCCGGCCTGGGGCTGTATATCGTCAAAGCCATCCTCAACAACCACAACGAGGACATCACCGTCACCAGCGCGGGCGGGGTAACCACCTTTACCTTCACACTGACTCTCGCCAGCCAAAAGGCGCCGGAATAACCGGCGCCTTTGTTCACACATTTTTTAAATTCTATTCACACAACGGCAAGAAGTGGACGTTATTCTAAAGGTAAATTGCGGCACGGCTTCAACCAGGAAAAACCTCTCTTTTTTATCGCATCCCCCCTCCTCTTTCAATTCCTCTTCACAAACCTCGCCGAACGGCCGCAATGAGTTATGCTGGAAAACTCCCTCTCTTCCGAAAGGCCCGGACTTGCTCCGGGTCTTTTCGCATTATATGGAGAAATGCAAGGCGGCTTTGTGGGGGAAGGGCGTAAAAAACAGCCGCCTATCAAAGGCGGCTGTTTTGCGTTTTGTCTTACTGCTTGGCTTTCTTGTTCGGGTCGACCCAGTCGAGGTCGCTTCTGGCTTTGCCGAAGCCCACATCTTTGAAATTCATGGGAGCGGCGTTGACAATGCCCTTGGAGGCGTCGTAGCCTTCTCTTTCGGCGATGTGCTGGAGCTCTTCTTCCGTGGGCGGCTGCTTGGCCTTCTCCTCGAGGCGCTTCATGCCCTCGGGGCTGGCGTAGTCCACAAAGCGGGAGAGAGCCAGCTCCACCATGCGCGGGCCGCTGGGATAGGGAACCACAAGGAACTGCTCGTTTTCGATGCCATTCTTCAGCCACTCGGCGAGAACCCGCGGGTCCATGCCCTTTTCGTGGATGGAGGCGAGGAACTGCTGGGTCTCCTCGTTGACGTTGTAGCCGGTGTTCTTGAACTTCTCGGGACGGTTTTTCAGAGCCGTTTCATAGATTCTGGAGCGGATGTTGGCGGGGCACAGAGCCGTCACGCCGATGCCGTAGGGCTTGAGGGCCACGAAATAGCTCTCGAGGAGGTTGAGGGCGGCGGCCTTCGCGGCGGAGTAGGGGGCCGTCGTCGGGCCTGCGCCGAAGGCGCCCCAGGAAACGGTGGAGGCGATGTGGCCCTTCTTGCCGGCCTTAATCATGCGGGGAACGAATGTGACGAGACCGTTGACGACGCCACCGTAGCAAACGCTGGTGACCCAGTCAAAGTCGTCGTATGTAGTGGCTTCGGCGGGGCCGAACACGTTGACGCCGGCGGTGAGGATGAGAAGGTCAACCGTGGAGCCATAGACTTTCTCGACTTCGTCCGCCGCTTTGGCCCAGCCTTCACGGTCGGTAACGTCGAGCTTGATGACATGAACATCCGCGCCCTTTTCCGCAAAGTAGGCCTTGGCTTCTTCCAGGTGATCGTCGCGGATGTCGGCGATGACAACTTTCATGCCCGCTTCGGAGAAGATTTGAGCCTGTCCGAAGCCAGCGCCGGAAGCGCCACCGGTAATAAATGCGATTTTGCCTGCAAACTCTTTCATATTGTTCGCTCCTTGTACCCTTTAGTAGTGGAATATTTATGCTCATGATACCATTTCTTATGCAACCGTGCAACACCTATTCCGCGCTGCAAGCTGAATTCGGCATGTTTTTTTCGTACCGCCGGGAGAAATTGGACGCCCCTTCGCAGTGCCCTTTAAAACAGGGCGAAATGAGACAAAACCCGCCCGTTTCCGTCATTATTGCGGCTTAAAATCGCTGTGCCCCATCCAAAACGCGGCCTATTTGGTTGATTTGACCGGATATGTATGGTAAATTAAGTATAAATTGAAAAAACGAGGATGGTGTTTATGGACAACAGGAGCAGCACCGAAACGATTCAGGAGACGAAACTGGACAGCCGCCGCATCCACCCCGAGCTGCGGGAGCAGTTCGAGGCTACGCCCCCTTCCACCTTTACGCTGGAAGGGCTGCCGAGGCTTCGTGGGATGATGAACAGCATGATGGCGGGCTTCGGCCCGGTAAGCGACCCGGACGTCCTCATCACAAACCGCACCGTGCCGGGCGCACCGGGAGATCCGGAGGTGAAGGTTCGCATCTATGAGCCGAAGGAGAAGAAGGAAGCGCTTCCCGGCATTTTGTACATACACGGGGGCGGCTACATCGTGGGTGACCCGGAAATGACGGACGGCTCCTGCGCCCGCCTTGCAAAGGAAGTGGGATGCGTCGTGGTCTCCGTGGATTACCGCCTCGCGCCGGAGACGGCGTACCCCGGGCCGCTGGAGGACTGTTACGCGGCGCTGAAGTGGATGGCGGACAACGCGGTGGAGCTGGGGGTGGACACAGAGCGCCTGGCCGTCACCGGCGGCAGTGCCGGCGGGGGACTCACAGCCGGCCTTGCCCTTCTCGCCCGGGACCGGGGCTACCCGAAGCTTGCTTTTCAGGCGCCCCTTTATCCCATGATTGACGACCGCAACATCACCCCCTCAAGCTACGAGTTTACGGATCAGCGGCTGTGGAACCGGGAAAAGAACGAGTTTGGCTGGAAGGCGTATCTCGGGGACCTGTACGGGAGCGACGATGTGCCCATTTACGCGGCGCCGGCCCGGGCGCAGGACCTCTCGGGTCTGCCGCCCACGTACACCTTCGTGGGGGAGCTGGACCTCTTCCGGGACGAGACGACGGATTACGTCACGCGCCTGTCCCAGGCGGGGGTGACGGTGGAGTACCACATCTACCCCGGCTGCACCCATGGCTTTGACATGAACCCGATGATTTCCGTCGGCCGCCGCGCAGAAGCCGACTACGTCCGCGCCATGAAGGAGGCGCTGGCGAAGTAGGAGCGGAGAGCGCAGCTTTGCCGGCTACATCAGGGCGGCATTTCGAAAAATCCATACAATGCCAGCAAAAGACAGCCGGAAACGCAATGGCGTCTCCGGCTGTTATAATCAGTCACGCAGCTAATATGGGGCTTTCCACCTTCGCCCCGTTTTGCCGTTTATGACAAATGGCCGGCGCATCCGGCTGCGTGTTTCAGTCAAAACAAACCCCCGCGGTCATTTCTGACTGCGGGGGTTATATAGTACGCCCGACTGGAGTCGAACCAGCGGCCTTCAGAGTCGGAGTCTGACGCTCTATCCAACTGAGCTACGGGCGCGAATTAACGGCGGCTTAAGGCCGACTTTAACTTGGCACTCGGCTATTATACCAAACTCATGCCGACCTGTAAAGCGGTGAAATGATGTCTCGTCCGGAAAATTCATTGGGGGAATAATAATCGCCCGTCCTTTGCATATACATGGTAGCGGAAACGCATGCCGGGCGAGTGGGCCCTACGAGACGATATGGAAAGGATGGGTGCTTATGGCAATGGCTTATGACGAGCGGTATAAAGCGGTGGAGCCGCCCCACAACGTGATTATGGAGGGGCGGAGGCGGCTTTCCGTCTCCGGCGTGGACGATGTGGAGAGCTTTGATGAAAACGAGATTATTATGAGCACCTCACAGGGTGTTTTATTTGTCCGGGGAAGGGATTTGCGCATTGAGAAGCTGAGCCTCGACAGCGGCGACGTCATTCTGGAAGGGGAAATCGACAAGCTGGAATACGAGGACACCATCAAGCAGTCCGGCGGCGGGTTCTTCGCGCGGCTATTCAGATAGTTTATGGAAATCTCCGTCTCGTATCAACTGCTGCAGGCGGCCTCCTCCCTCGCGCTGGGGGCGGCCGCCGGTTTTTTGTATGATATCTTCCGGGTTGTCCGGCAGCGGGCCCGGAACGTCGTCGTCACCACCATTACAGACATCCTGTTCTGGCTCATCACCGGAGCGGGACTGTTTCTCATGGGCTTGTCCCTCGGGCAGGGCCGGCAGCGCCTTTTCATGCTGATTATGGCGTTTTTAGGCGCCGTTGGTTATTTTGTCATTTTAAGTCCCCTTTCCCTCATTGTCTGCAACGCTTTAGCGGACGGATTTCTCTTTTTGCTCTACTGTCTTTCACGCCCTCTTGTCTGGGGATACCGGTTTATCAAAAAAATTCATGCATTCGTAAAAAATATCTTCCTTTATTTCGTGAAATGTTATACAATAAAGCGTGAAATCACTTTGACGTCAAAACGGGCCATTCGGAAAAGACGCCGTGTCAGGGCTTCGGAGAAGGAGGTCGTGCAGGATGAAAAAAGCGAGTATTATTACGAAACTGGTTATACTCGCTCTAATCGCTTACGCGACGCTGGCACTTCTCGGGATGCGAAACAAAATCGAGGACGCGGAGGCCTACAAAATAGCTCTCGCCGAGCAGGTCGAAGAAAAGAGAACCGTCACGGCAGATCTCCAGTATAAAATCGACCATAAAGACGATCGGGATACCATTGCAGACGTTGCCAGAAACGATCTCAACCTTGTCGCTCCCGGCGAAAAAGTGTTTTACAATGCAGGCGATTAGCCGGCATAATGATATATCACAATGAGAGGGATAAGCTTTTCGTTATGGAGTTAGAAGTGGGGTCTGTTTTACCCGGCAAGGTCACGGGGATCACAAAATTCGGCGCGTTCGTTGCAATCGGTGAGGGGAAGAGCGGTCTCGTCCACATCTCCGAGATTGCCAACACGTACGTCAGCGACATTCGCGACCATCTGTCAGACGGGCAAGAGGTTACCGTCAAAGTCATCGGGATTGATGAAAACGGTCGAATCAACCTTTCCATCAAAGCGGTGCTGCCGCAGCAGCCTCAAAGGCCGCGTCCCGCCCCGGTGCGCCGCCCTGCTCCGCCGCCCCGAGGCGGCTCGGAACCGAGCGCTAATATGTCCTTTGAAGATAAGCTCCGCCGCTTCATGCAGGACTCAGACAGCAAAATCTCCGGACTGCGGCAATACGCCGACAAAAAAGGTTCCCGTCGCAAAGGCGGCCGTTAACGGATACGAAAAAGCCTGCCTTAAGCGGGCTTTTTGCGTTTTTTTGGAGCAATATTGGAAAGAGGTGATTGAAATTGAAACGCGAGCGCGATAAAACCACACCGAAAAGCCCCTTCGGGCCCGCCCCCTCTTTCAATTCCTTCTCCGGCGCCCCGCCTTATAATAAGGAAGACATCTTAAAAACAATCCGCGAGGCGGAAGAGGCGGCAAAGAAAATGCTCAAAGAGACACGCTCTCCCGAGCCGGCGGCAAAACCTGAGGAAAAGGCGAAGGAGGAAGAAGCGCCCCCTGATATGGACACCCTCATGGGGGAGCTTGAGTCCCTCATCGGTCTGGACAACATCAAAGAGAACGTCAAGAGCCTCATTAACCTCGTGAAGGTGCGTAAGCTCCGTCAGGAGTCGGGGCTTGCCGTTCCGCCCGTCTCGCTGCACCTTGTGTTTATGGGCAACCCCGGAACGGGGAAGACCACCGTCGCCCGTATCCTTGCCGGGCTTTACCGGGCTGTGGGTGTTCTGTCGAAGGGGCATCTTGTGGAGGTGGATCGCTCCGGCCTTGTGGCCGGTTACGTGGGGCAGACGGCCCTCAAGACAAGCGAGGTCATAAAGAAGGCCCTGGGGGGAATCCTGTTTATTGACGAAGCCTACGCCCTCACCGCCAAAGAGGGGACAAGCGATTTCGGTCAGGAGGCGGTGGAGACGCTCCTGAAAGCCATGGAGGACAATCGGGACGACTTCGTCGTTATCGTGGCCGGATACCCCGACCTGATGGAGCAGTTTATAAGCTCCAACCCCGGCCTGCAGTCCCGCTTTAACCGGTACTACTTCTTTGAGGACTACACGGGGGAGCAGCTTATGGAGATTTTCCGGGGGCTGTGCCGGAAAAACGACTATGCCCTCGCACCGGAGGCGGAGGAGTACGCGCAGGAGTTCTTTCGGGATTTATATGACCACCGCGGGGCCAATTTCGGCAACGCGCGGGACGTGCGCAACTTCTTTGAAAACGTCATTGCCGTGCACGCCAACCGCATCTCGAAGATGACGTCCCCCACGAAAGAGGATTTGACGCTGTTTTCAAAAGAGGATTTAATCGCCGCCGAAAGCCTTTAAAGGGCGAAAGGCGGCTGATTCATCCCGTCCGATTCGGTCGCATGTCCAATCTGCGGGTGAAAAGTCTGTCGATTTTTGTTATCCTTTTAAAAAATTACCGATTACGCCATGGAAAGATGAAATGCGCTCTTGACGGAATCAAGTTAAAGTATTAAAATCAGTTAAAATCCTTAAAATATTTCCTTAAAGACCGCCGCACGTGGCGTTGACCCCCGCCCCTTAAAAGGCGAGAGGCGAATGCGCGCACGGCCTTTCTTTAACTCGGTAGTGATTTTAATTTACACCGAACTGGCTCGTTCCATTCCGAAAGCGTAAAATCGGCGCCGCGCCTGTATGCAAGCATCTTTCCTGTGAGAAGGGTGTTTACATATGGGCGGTGGGGGAGTTGTTGGTATTCGGATCCCTTCTGCTCAAGATACTTATATCTTTATGGAGGTAAAAATGAAAAGGATAATAGCCCTTGTTCTTGTGCTTGTTCTGACGCTGGCCGTTGTCGGCTGCGGCGGAAAAGACAAGGATAGCAGCATCAAAGTCGGTCTCCTTGGATGTATCACAGGCGACTATGCGCAGTACGGCGTCGCCGTGTTCAACGGCGCTAAGCTGTACATTAACAAGGTTAACGCCGAAGGCGGCATCAACGGCAAGAAGATTGAACTTATCGAATACGACGATAAGGGCGACAGCACGGAAGCCGTTAACGCCTTTACCCGCATGGTGGATAACGACGGCATCACCGCGCTCATCGGATCCGTTCTCTCCGGCGCCTCGATTGCCGTTGTGGGCGAAGCCTACCCCATTGGCATGCCCGTAATTTCCGCCTCCGCCACGGCCGCTGCCTTCACCTACAACGAAGAAACCGACACGGTCTACTCCAACGCGTTCCGCGTCTGCTTCATCGACCCGTTCCAGGGCGAGAAGATGGCGCAGTTCGCCGCTGAAAAGCTCGATGCTAAGACGGCTGCCGTCATCTATGAGACGGGTAACGACTACGCCGTCGGCCTGAAAGATGCCTTTGTTAAAGAGTGCGCTGAGCAGGGTATCACGGTTGTTGCCGACGAGGGCTACTCCAAGGGCGACAAGGACTTTAGAAGCCAGCTCACGAACATCGCTGCGAAGGAACCCGATGTGGTTTTCTCCCCCAACTACTATGAAGACGACGGTATGATCGTTACGCAGGCCCGTCAGGTGGGCGTGACGGCCACTTTCCTCGGTGGCGACGGCTGGGCCAGAGTTACGGAATACGCCTCCGCGGCCGACCTTGAAGGCTCCTACTACTGCTCCTCCTACGCTGCCAGCTCCACCGATGCCATCAAGGAGTTTGAAGCCGAGTACGCCGAAGCGTACAACGGAGAGGCCCCGAGCATGTTCGCCGCCCTCGGTTATGACGCCGCTGTCGTCCTTGTGGACGCCCTCAAAGCGGCCGAAGCGAAGAAGCTCAAAGCCGGCACGGACGATTATAAGGCCGCCGTTATCGACGCGATGAAGAACACAAGTTCCGTCGGCGTAACGAGCAAATACTCCTTCGACGAGTTTAACAACCCGATTAAGGACGCCGTTATTATCAAAGTTGAAAACGGCAACGAAGTCTTTGCGCAGATGTTCTAATGCGCTTTGAAAAACCATGTAGGGAGGGTCAAATCGCCCTCCCTACATGGTTTCGTTTCGTATGCCATGCGAAAAAACGCGAAAACTAGGTGCAAAACCACCATAAAGATATAAATTTTTTTGATTTTCAGATATAGTTTCCATTGCCCGACACGCGGTGTTATTGGTATTATAGGAGATATCACTTCGGCACACCGCTTTGAAAGAATAGAAAACTTGGAAAGAATGATGCAGTATGTCGGTTTTATCTACGGTTGTCAGTCAATTTATTAACGGTTTGCAGTCAGGGTCTGTGTACGCCCTGATTGCCCTTGGCTATAGCATGGTATACGGTATTATCATGCTTCTTAACTTTGCCCATGGTGACATTATCATGGTAGGCGCGTATCTCGTTTGGATTACGATGTCCATTCTGGGGCTGCCGCCCGCCGTTGGCATTATTGCCGCCATTGTGGGCTGCGCCCTTCTGGGTGTGTTTATTGAAAAGATTGCGTACACGCCCCTGCGCAAGTCGCCGCGCCTTTCCCTTCTGATAACGGCCATCGGCGTCTCCTTCTTCCTGCAGAATGTGGCGCAGCTGATTATGGGCGCCGGCTCGAAGACGATGCCCACCATTGTGAGCGGCCCCAACGTCCGCCTCGGCAGCGTCAACCTCAGCTTTGTGGCAATCGTCACCATCGTGGTGGCCCTTGTCTCCATGGCGGTTTTGACGATTCTCGTTCAGAAGACGAAGATGGGCAAGGCCATGCGCGCCGTCTCGGAAGACATGGGCGCCGCCCAGCTCATGGGCATCAGCGTCAACAAGACGATTTCCTTTACATTTGCCATCGGTTCGGCCCTGGCGGGCATCGGCGCGGTGCTATATAGCTGCGCCTATCCCCAGGCGTCTCCCACCATGGGCGGTATGCTAGGCCTGAAGGCCTTCGTTGCGGCCGTTCTCGGCGGTATCGGCTCGATTCCCGGCGCCATGATTGGCGGATTTGCCATCGGCGTGCTGGAGGCCTTTGTTTCGGCGGTGGGCCTTTCCGTTTGGAAGGAAGGCGTCGTGTTCGCTATTTTGATTCTTGTGCTGCTGATTAAGCCCACGGGCATTATGGGCCGTGAGATTAAGGAAAAGGTGTAGGGAGGAATTTGCGATGAAAAAGAAAATGGTACATATCCCTATGCCATGGCGGTATGTTATAAATGCCGCCGCGATTGCCGTGATTTTTCTTATTTTCATGGTTCTCTCCAGCGCGGGCGTCATCACGAACTATTACTCGAAGATTCTCATGCTCATCGGCATCAACATGATTTTAGCCGTCTCATTAAACCTCGCCACAGGTTACCTCGGGCAGCTGCCGCTGGGACACGCCGGCTTTATGGCCGTAGGTGCCTACGCCTCCGGTATCTTCATGCGGACGGCCTCCGGACTGCCCACGGGCCTTGCGGTGTTGCTCTCAATCATCATCGCCGCCGTTGTGGCCGGCATCTTCGGTTTCCTCATCGGTATTCCGGCCCTGCGCCTGAAGGGCGACTACCTCGCCATCATCACGCTGGGCTTTGGCGAGATTATCCGCGTGGTGCTGCTCAATATCGACAGTGTCCTCGGCTTTAACTTCACCTACGGCGCCGCCAGCCTGAAAAACATCCCGAAGACGACGACGTTTACCGTCACGTTTCTCTGCGTCGTTGTGGTGTGCTTTTTCATCCATACCATGATGAAATCACGACAGGGGCGTGCCATCCTCTCGATTCGTGAAAACGAAATCGCCGCCGAATCCTGCGGCATCAAGACCACGTATTACAAGACGATGGCCTTTGTGGCCTCCGCCGCCTTTGCCGGGGTGGCAGGTTCCCTGTACGCCGGATATCTCGGCATACTCAACCCCGCCAACTTCGGGTTTATGAAGTCCATTGAAATTCTCGTCATGGTGGTTCTCGGCGGTATGGGCTCGATGATTGGCTCGCTGCTGTCCGCCACGGTGCTCTCGGCCCTGCCGGAAATGCTCCGCGCCTTTTCGGATTACCGCATGGTGGCATACTCGCTGCTCTTAATCCTCGTGATGATTTTCAAACCGTCCGGCCTGATGGGAACTTATGACTTCTCGTTTACACGCCTGTTCGGCGGCCTGTTAGGCAAAAAAACGGGCGATTCCACGGTAGGAAAGGAGAGCGGCGAATAATGTCGAAACGCGATATTCGTGAACCATTCATCCCGGAACGGGACAAAGGCCTGACACCCACCATTGAGTGCATCGGGCTGGGCATCGATTTCGGCGGTTTGACCGCTGTTGACGATTTTAACTTCACCCTCGGGCGCACGGAAATCGGCGGTCTCATCGGCCCCAACGGTGCCGGCAAGACCACGGTGTTTAACCTGCTGACGAAGGTGTATCAGCCCACTCGGGGACAAATGCTCCTTCTGGGCAGGGACACAAAGGATATGACCACGGCCGACGCCAACTGCGCCGGCATCGCCCGCACGTTCCAGAACATCCGTTTGTTTAAGGACCTGACAGTTCTTGAAAACGTCCTCATCGGCCTGCACAACGAAATCCACTATACGCTGCCTGAGGCGATTTTCCGCCTTCCGCGCTACTGGCACGCAGAGAAGGTGGCCCGGGAGCGGGCGATTGATCTGCTCTCCATCTTCAACATGCAGGACATGGCGGACGATATTGCCGGAAGCCTGCCTTATGGCGCCCAGCGCCGTCTGGAAATCGTCCGCGCTCTGGCGACGAACCCGACGCTCCTCCTCCTCGACGAGCCGGCCGCTGGCATGAACCCCTCCGAAACGGCGGAGCTGATGGAGACCATCCGCCACATCCGCGATATGTTCAAGATTTCAATCCTCCTGATCGAGCATGATATGAACCTCGTTATGGGTATATGCGAAGGCATCGCCGTCCTCAACTACGGACGCCTCATCGCCAAAGGTACGCCGGAGGAGATTAAGAACGACCCGAACGTCATCGAGGCGTATCTTGGGAAGAAGGAGTGCTGATCATGCTGACAGTGAAGGACATCAACGTATTCTACGGCCCGATTCACGCCATCAAGGGCGTGTCCTTCGAGGTCAAAGCCGGTGAAGTCGTTGCCCTCATCGGTGCCAACGGCGCCGGCAAGTCCACGATACTGAAAACCGTGTCCGGCCTTCTGCACCCGAAAACAGGCTCCATTGAGTTCGACGGTGAGGATATCTCGAAGGTGGATCCCCACAAAATCGTGAAAAAAGGCCTTGCCCACGTTCCGGAAGGACGGCGCATCTTCCTGCGCATGACGGTGATGGAAAACCTGGAGATGGGCGCCTTTACGCAAAAGAGCCTGAGGGATGATGATTTAGAGCGCATCTTTGAGCGCTTTCCGCGCCTGAAGGAGCGCCGCAGGCAAATCGCCGGAACCCTCTCCGGCGGCGAGCAGCAGATGCTCGCCATGGGCCGCGCCCTCATGAGCCGCCCGAAGCTCCTTATGCTGGACGAACCCTCCATGGGCCTTGCTCCCATTCTTGTAGAACAGATTTTCGAGATTATCGAGGAGCTGAACAAGTCCGGAACCACAATCCTGCTGGTGGAGCAGAACGCAGGCATGGCCCTTGAGGTTGCCAACCGCGCCTACGTCCTCGAGACGGGCCACATCACTTTAAGCGGCACGGGCGAAGAGCTCATGTGCAGCGAAGAAGTCCGGAAGGCATACCTTGGCGGCTAAAAAGTATCGTAGTTCATTTTAAGTAAAAAACAGCAGCGGAGTTACCGCTGCTGTTTTCTTTCACATTGATAAAGGCGCACCGTGGTGCGCCTTTTTATTAAAATCTGGTGCCATGCCTGATATGCCAATTTTCACTTAGCAAAGGGACGCGCCTTCTGCGCGCCCTTATTCATGCAAGTGTAAAAGCGGGAAGGGCGTCCGCCTGCGGACATGGATAAGGCGCCTCTATGGCGGCGCTTTCCGCACCTGTTCGCCTGTGAAGGAGCGCTTGCCATTTAAGCGCGGCGGCGCTCGGCCTCCTCCTTCTCCAAAACGGTGTAGGCGATTTTGCCCACGAGGGTTTTAGGCAGGGCATCACGAATTTCAATGTCATAGGGCATGGCGTAGCGGGCCACGTGCCGGCGGCAGTGCTGGAGGAGTTCTTTTTTTACGTCCTCGGCTGGCGCCGCCCCCTCTTTCAGCACCACGAAGGCCTTCACCTTCTGCATCTTATAGTCGTCCGGAACGCCGATGACACAGCAGGAGGAGACGGCGGGGTGCAGGAGAAGCGCGTTTTCGATGTGGGACGGATAGATGGTGTAGCCCGAGGAGATAATCACCCGCTTGATGCGCTGGCGGAAGTAGACAAAGCCCTCCTCGTCCATAAAGCCTAAATCCCCCGTGTGCAGCCAGATGCGGCCGTCCTCGTGGGTCTGAAGGGCCGCGGCCGTCTCCTCGGGGGCGTCTAAATACCCGGCCATGAGGGTGGGGCCAGTGAGGCAGATTTCCCCCGTTTCGCCGTAGGGGAGAGTCTCCTGCGTGCCGGGTTTTACAATTTTATAATAGGTGTCGGGGAAGGGGATGCCGATACTGCCTTCCTTATGGAAGTCCTTCGGCGTCAGGCAGCTGGCCGTGACGCACTCAGTCAGCCCGTACCCTTCCCGGATTTGGACTGACGCCCCCCGCTCCTTCAAAAACGCGTCCATTCGGCGCTTCAGTTCCACGGGGAGGGTGTCCCCACCGCTGAAAATCCCCTCAAGGCGGGAAAAGTCTATGGTCTTGGACTTCTCCGAGCGCAAAATGGCCTCAAACAACGTGGGGACGCCTGCGATATAGTGGGGGCGGTGCTTTTTGAGCAGCTCGATGAAGGAGTCTACGGAAAACTGCGGCACCAGCAGGGCGGCGCACCCTTGGGTGAGGGTGGTGTGGATGCACACGCCCAGCCCGAACCCGTGAAACATGGGGAGCACAGCCAGCATCCGGTGCCCGGTTGTGATACAGTCGCCCGCGGCGGCCGTCTGCAGGGCCAGGGCGTTGAAGTTCAGGTTTGACAGGGAGATGCCCTTCGTCTTGCCGGAGGTGCCGCCGCTGTACAAAATGGCCGCCTCGTCGCTGTCCCTTCGGGAGCGGCAGGCCTGTCCGGCGTATCTGCGGCCTTGGGCGATAAAGTCCCGCCAGCGGAGGACCAGACCGCCTGTTTTGTACTTTGTCCTCTTGCCCAGCTGGGAGAGGGTATAGCCGATTTTCTTTATGCCCCGCAGCCCGTCATCTGCGTCGGTGAGGATGAGGGTTTTCAGGTTTGTTTTGGGGAGAATGTGCTTAAACTTCGGGTAGAAGCGGTCCATAGTCAGCGCAATTCGGCTGCCGCTGATATTTAAATAGAAGATGAGCTCCTCTTCCGCCGACAGCGGGTGCACCATGTTTGCCACGGCGCCGGCTTTATTGACGGCGTAGAACATAACCACCGCCTGGGGCATGTTGGGCATGCAAATCGTCACCCGCTCGCCTTCGCTGACGCCGAGGGCCATCAAAGCCCGGGCGCAGTCATCAATGGCCTCCATGAGGGCGCGGTACGTGGTTTTCACGCCGAAAAAGTCAAGGGCCGTGTTATCCGGATATTTCTCCGCAACGGCGGATATAAGGTCGTGCATGGAACCGTCGGGATAAGAAAGCGTGTGCGGCACGGAGCCGTACGCGGAAAGCCATGGTGCGTTCGGTGTCTGCATGGGGGTCCTCCCTGTAAATTTCTCGCGAAAACTGTGGGAATGATTGTTAAGAGTGTAACACAATAATGCGCGGCGAGGCAACCGGAAAAGCCTTTTCCCGCCATAATAGTTTGTGGTATACTCTGGAATTTTATTGAAAGTATGCTGTAACAAAAAAATAATGAATTTCTTATGATAATTTTTCTTGACATCGAAGTATGTCTTTGATATTCTGTTAAAGCGCCTTGTGGTGAGAATTCTCAGACATGGGCGCAAAATGCGATGATTCGGGAGATTGCAGGTTTTTGCCAACCTGGTCACTTCCGAGGAGTATATCCGGTATCGCGTGCCGGGGGGAGACCCTGGGCTGCGCGGTACACAATCGGGCGGCTGAGAAAGTGCTGTTTGGCGTATATCGCCTGATGTGAAGCAAACCGGCCGAAGTACAAGCCGGTTTGATTTACGCATCGGAATGATACGCACGGTTAAGTGTACAGAATTTTCTCTCCGTACGGCGGGCGTTCTGAAATGAGGTTCGGTTTGGGCGAAATGCCGAAGCCGGGCCTGCCGCGGCTATATCGGGCTGCGGCGCCAAAACGTACAAACAGGAGGAAAAAACATGGCAAGCAACAAGAAAATCCGCATCAGACTCAAGGCGTATGACCACCAGCTCATCGATCAGGCTGCGGCCCTCATCGTTGAAACCGCAAAGCGCACTGACGCCAAGGTTTCCGGCCCCATTCCGCTGCCGACGAAGAGAGAAATCATCACAATTCTCCGCGCCGTCCACAAATATAAGGACAGCCGTGAGCAGTTTGTCCGCCTGACCCACAAAAGGCTCATCGACATCATCAGCCCCACCCAGAAGACGGTGGAATCCCTGATGTCCCTCGAGCTGCCTGCCGGTGTTGAAATCGAAATCAAGCTCTAATTAACCTTTATATATAATTAAGCTCTGATAGCTGGCAGTAACGATGTAGTTACCCATAGCCTTACCGGTCAAGCCGGTGTGGCGGGTCAAGTTGACCGCCTCTGGCCGCTGCGCCCGGCGCAGGAGAGCCACGCGAGTCAACCAATAACCTGATTATGAGGAGGAAAACTAATGGAAAAGGCCATTATTGGCAGGAAGGTCGGCATGACGCAGATCTTCGATGAGAATGGCAAAGTCGTTCCGGTAACGGTTATCGAAGCCGGTCCTTGCGTTGTCGTTCAGAAAAAAACCGCTGAGAAAGACGGATACGACGCCGTTCAGCTGGGTTTTAGAGACGTCAAAGAGAGCAGACTCACAAAGCCGGAGGCGGGCCACCTGAAAAAGGCCGGCGTTTCGCTGAAGAAGTACCTCAAGGAATTTCGGCTGTCGGATACCTCCGCGCTCAACGTGGGAGACGAAGTCAAAGCGGATGTTTTCGCTGAGGGAGACCGTGTCGATGTGACGGGCATCTCCAAAGGTAAGGGATACTCGGGCGTTATTAAGCGCCACAATGCGGCCCGCGGCGCCATGTCCCACGGCGGCGGCCCCATTCACCGCCACGCCGGTTCCATGAGCGCCAACTCCGACCCCTCCCGGGTCTTCAAAGGCAAGATTGGCGCCGGTCAGTTAGGTAATGAGCAGGTCACCGTGCAGAATCTTGACGTTGTCAAGGTGGACGCATCGGTCAATCTGATTGCGGTACGCGGTGCGATTCCCGGCCCCAGAGGCGGCATCGTCTACCTGAAGAATACCGTGAAGAACGTAAAGAATGGCTAAGAGAGGAGAGAGTCAGATGCCTAAAGTAAAGGTTTACAATATGGCAGGCGAGGTCACCGGCGAGGTGACGCTCTCGGAAGCCATTTTTGGAATTGAACCGAACGCCGTAGCGGTGCATGAGGCTGTTAAAAACCACCTGGCCAACACACGTCAGGGCACCCAGTCGGCGCTCACACGGGCCGAAGTTTCCGGCGGCGGCGCCAAGCCCTATCGCCAGAAGGGAACAGGCCGCGCCCGCCACGGTTCCACCCGCGCCGTTCAGTGGACACACGGCGGTGTGGCGTTTGCGCCGAAGCCCCGTGATTACCGCTACGCCCTGAACAAGAAACTCAAAAGACTTGCGCTGAAGTCGGCGCTGTCTCAGAAAGTACGGGACGAGAAGATTATCGTCGTCGACAATCTCGATATGAGCGAGATTAAGACGAAGGATTTCATAAAGTTCCTCAGCGCCGTTGGTGTAAACGGCAAGGCGCTCGTTGTGACTCCTGAAGTGCGCGAAAACGTCGTGAAGAGTGCGCGCAACATTCCCGGCGTTGTGACGACCATTGCGACGATTCTCAACGTCTATGACATCGTCAACGCCGGCACATTCGTTGTCGACAAGGCGGCGCTCCAGAAGATCGAGGAGGTCTACGCATAATGAAATCAAGTTATGATATCGTCATCCGCCCGATTATCACCGAGCAGTCCATGGAGCAGAATGATATCGGGAAATACGCCTTCGTCGTCGCGCGGGATGCCAACAAGATTGAGATTAAGCGCGCCATCGAAGACATCTTCGATGTGAAGGTTGAAAAGGTTACAACCATGAACATGAAGGGCAAGACAAAGCGCGTGGGCCGCTACCCCGAAGGAAGCCGCAGCGCGTGGAAGAAGGCCGTCGTCAGGCTGACACCGGATTCAAAGGCTATTGAATTCTTCGAGGGAATGGCTTAAGGGAGGAAAGATAAATGTCTATTAGAGCTTATAAGCCCACCACTCCGTCGAGAAGGCACATGACCGTATCCGGTTTCGACGGTATTGATAAGAAGGCAAAGCCGGAGCGCAAGCTCGTTGAAGTGCTGAAGAAGCACTCCGGCCGCAACAACTACGGTCGCATCACCGTCCGCCACAGAGGCGGCGGTAACCGCAGAAAGTATCGCATCATCGACTTTAAGCGCAACAAGGTAGACGTACCCGGCACGGTTCTGCGCCTTGAGTACGATCCGAACCGCTCCGCACACATCGCGCTGATTGAATACGAAGACGGCGAACGCCGCTACATCCTCGCACCTGTTGGCCTTGCGGCGGGAGATACAGTAATCTCCTCCGAAAAGGCGGACATCAAGCCCGGCAACGCCCTTCCCATTTCCGCCATCCCCGTGGGTACCTTTATCCACAACATCGAGCTCAACCCCGGCAAGGGCGGCCAGCTCGTCCGCTCCGCCGGCACGGCGGCGCAGCTTATGGCGAAGGAAGGCAGTCTCGCGCAGATTCGCCTCCCCTCGGGCGAGTACCGCTACGTCCGCATCAACTGCATGGCCTCCATCGGTCAGGTGGGCAACGCGGACCACGCCAACGTCAGCATCGGTAAGGCCGGCCGCAGACGCCACATGGGTATCCGCCCGACGGTCCGCGGTTCGGTTATGAACCCGGTTGACCACCCGCACGGCGGCGGTGAAGGCAGAAGCCCGATTGGCCGTCCCAGCCCGATGACACCGTGGGGCAAGCCGGCCCTCGGATACAAGACGCGCAAGACGAAGAACAGAACGAACAAGTTCATTGTCAAGCGCAGGAACGAGAAATAGGTAGGGAGGTCAGAACGAAATGAGCAGAAGCATTAAGAAAGGTCCCTTTGCCGCTCCTGAGCTTCTCAAAAGGATCGATGATATGAATAAAGCCGGCGAGAAGAAGGTTCTCAAGACGTGGTCTCGTGCCTCGACGATCTTCCCTTCCTTCGTTGGCCATACGATAGCCGTTCATGACGGCCGCCGCCATGTTCCTGTTTACATCACGGAAGACATGGTAGGCCATAAACTGGGCGAGTTTGCTCCGACGCGTACCTATAGGGGCCACGCCGGCAGCAGGACCACGAAGTAAGGAGGCAGACAAATATGGAAGCAAAAGCTCACTTGAGATATGCGCGCATCTCTCCGCGTAAGGTCAAAATCGTCTGCGACCTGATCCGTGGGAAAGATGTGAAGACAGCGCAAGCCATCCTCATGCAGACGCCGAAAGCCGCCTCCGAACTGCTTATCAAGCTGCTTCGCAGCGCGGTGGCTAACGCTGAGAATAACCACAACCTCGACCCCGACAACCTTTACGTCTCCGAAACATTCGCAAACCCCGGCCCCATCATCAAGAGAATCATGCCGCGTGCTCGGGGCAGCGCACACCGCATCAACAAGAGAACGTCGCATATTACCGTTGTCGTAAAGGAAAAGGAGTAGGGGGTTAATAATGGGACAGAAAGTTCATCCGCACGGCTTCCGAGTCGGCGTCATTAAAGACTGGGACTCCCGTTGGTTCGCCAGAGCTGACAAGGTGGGAGACCTCATCGTTGAAGACTACAACATCCGTAAGTATCTGAAGGAACTGCTGTATTCCGCCGGCGTTCCGAAGATTGAAATCGAGCGCGACAATGCGAGGATTCGCATTCTGATTCACTGCTCCCGTCCCGGCATGGTCATCGGCAGGGGCGGCCAGGAAATCGAGAAGCTGCGCGTCGAGCTTGAAAAGCGCCTGAAGAAGCCCGTTGCGGTCAATATCATCGAGGTGAAAAACCCTGATACCAACGCGCAGCTGGTTGCCGAGAACATTGCGGCGCGCCTTGAAAAGCGTGTCGGCTTCCGCCGCGCCATGAAAAATGCCATGAGCCGGGCCATGCGCCTTGGCGTCCGCGGCATTAAGGTGACGGTTTCCGGCCGTCTCGGCGGCGCTGAAATCGCCCGCAGTGAGTCCTATCACGAGGGCACCATTCCGCTTCAGACGCTCCGCGCCGACATCGAGTACGGCTTCGCCGAAGCGGCGACGACGTACGGCCGAATCGGTGTGAAGGTTTGGATTTACAACGGCGAAGTGCTCAGCCAGACGCTGCGTACCACGCCGCGCACCATGGATATGAATCGTTCCTCCCGGGATCGCCGCCAGGGCGACAGGGGCGGACGCGGCCGTGGTGGCCAAGGCGGTTACCGCGGCGGCCAAGGTGGTTACCGCGGCGGCCAGGGCAGAACAGGCGGAGGATACAACAGGCCCCAGGGCGGCAGACCGGGCGGTCAGGGCCGGCCAGCGGGCAGAACCGGAGGACAGGGCGGAATGAACCGTTCTGCCGCACCCGGTGGCGCGCCGACAAGACCCGCCGCCCAGACTCCGAAAGAGGGAGGCACGAACTAATGCTTTTACCGAAGAGAGTAAAATACCGTAAGCAAATGCGCGGTCGCATGAAGGGCAAGGCGACACGCGGAATCGAGGTTACGTACGGCGAATACGGCCTTCAGGCTACCGAGCCGGCGTGGGTTACCTCCAACCAGATTGAAGCGGCCCGTATCGCCATGACGCGTTACACGAAGCGTGGCGGTAAGGTTTGGATCAAGATTTTCCCCGATAAGCCGGTTACGTCGAAACCTGCTGAAACGCGCATGGGTTCCGGTAAGGGGTCGCCCGAATACTGGGTGGCCGTTGTGAAGCCCGGCAGAATCCTTTTCGAAATCGCCGGCGTATCGGAGGAGGTTGCGCGCGAAGCGCTGCGTTTGGCCGGACATAAGCTGCCGCTGAAGACGAAATTCGTCAAGCGCGAGACCGAAACGGGTGGTGAATAAGATGAAGGCAAACGAGATTCGCAAGCTCTCCACCTTAGAGTTGGAGGAAAAGCTTTCCGGACTGAAGAAAGATCTGTTCTTTTTGAGAATGCAGCACGCCACAAACCAGCTTGACAATCCCGTCAAGATCTCCCAGGTCAAAAAGGATATTGCCCGAGTCAAGACGATTATTCGACAGAAGCAGCTCGAGCAATAAGGGGGTAGGAAACGATGAGTGAAATCAGAAAAGCTGCAAGAAAAACGAGGGTCGGCAAGGTCGTCTCCGATAAGATGGATAAGACGATCGTCGTCGCCGTGGAAAGCCACAAGACGCACCCTTTATATAAAAAGGTCATCAAGACAACGTACAAACTCAAGGCTCACGACGAGAACAACGAATGCCGCGTGGGGGACAGGGTCCGCGTTATGGAGACGCGCCCGCTTTCCCGCGATAAGCACTGGCGACTCGTCGAGATCATTGAGAAAGCGAAGTAAGGAGGCGACAAGATGATTCAACAGGAAACATATCTGAAGGTCGCCGACAACACCGGCGCCAAGGAGCTGAAATGTATCCGTGTTCTGGGCGGCTCCAATCGGAAATACGGCAACATCGGCGACGTTATCGTTGCCTCTGTCCGGAAGGCCGCTCCCGGTGGAACGGTCAAGAAGGGCGAAGTGGTGAGAGCCGTCATCGTCCGCTCCGCCAAGGGCGTCCATCGTGCCGACGGAACATACGTCCGTTTCGACGAGAACGCCGCGGTTTTGATTAAGGAAGACAAGAACCCGAGAGGAACCCGTATCTTCGGGCCCGTAGCCAGAGAGCTTCGCGACAAGGATTTCATGAAGATCCTGTCTCTTGCTCCCGAAGTGATATAGGGAGGGCGCAGATTTGAACATTAAGACAAACGATACGGTTATTGTCCTGTCCGGTAAGGACAAGGGCAAGATTGGAAAGGTCTTAAAGGCCATGCCCGCTGACAGCAAGGTTATCGTGGAGGGCGTCAACGTCGCAAAGCGCCACCAGAAACCCCGCAGACAGGGCGAAACCGGCGGTATCATCAAGGTTGAAACGCCGATTTATTCCTGCAAGGTCATGCGTGTCTGCCCGAAGTGTGAGAAACCCACACGTCTGGCCCACGCGTTTAAAGACGGTAAAAAAGTTCGCGTTTGCAAAAAATGCGGCGCAGAAGGTTAAGAAAGGAGCGAACGAAATCATGGCTAGATTAAAGCAGAAATACACCGATGAAGTCGCTCCGGCTCTGATGAAGAAGTTTGCATACAAAAACGTCATGCAGATTCCGAAGGTTGAAAAGGTTGTTATCAACGTCGGGTGCGGCGACGCCCGCGATAACGCCAAGGCCGTCGACGCCGTCGTGAAAGACATCTCGGCGATTGCCGGACAGAAGGCCGTCGTCACCCGGGCGAGAAAGTCCGTCGCGAACTTTAAGCTCCGCGAAGGCATGCCCGTGGGCGTGAAGGTTACGCTCCGCCAGGATCGCATGTGGGAGTTCCTCGACAAACTCTTTAACGTGGCCCTGCCTCGCGTGCGCGACTTCCACGGCATCCCCGCCAACTCCTTTGACGGCCGCGGCAACTACTCCTTCGGCGTCAAGGAGCAGCTCATCTTCCCGGAAATCGATTACGATAAAATCGAGAAGATTCGCGGTATGGACATCATTATATGCACCACAGCGCATACAGACGAAGAAGCCAGAGAGCTTCTTACGCTCCTCGGCGCGCCGCTGGTGCAGGCATAAGGGGGAGAAGAAATATGGCGAAAAAATCGATGATTCTTAAACAGCAGAGAGAGCCGAAGTTCTCCACCAGAAGATACAACCGCTGTAAGATCTGCGGTAGACCGCACGCTTACCTGAGAGACTACGGCGTGTGCCGTATCTGCTTCAGAAATCTTGCCTACAGAGGGCAGATTCCCGGCGTGAAAAAGGCGTCTTGGTAAGAAGTCGGTAAGCTGACGCGATGGCGCAGGTCGTTCATGCAGGCGGCTTTCGGCCGCCTGCGGCGATACCGCGTCACGATAACAGGCGCAGCCTGTAACTCTAACGAGGAGGAAAAATAATGCAGATCACAGATCCCATTGCCGATATGCTCACACGCATTCGCAATGCCAGCGCTGCAAAGCATGCAGCCGTTGATATTCCGGCTTCTAACATGAAGAAGGCGATTGCCGACATTCTTCTTGCGGAAGGATATATCAAGAACTATCAGCTGATTAATGACGGCGTGCAGGGCGTTATCCGCATCACGCTGAAATATAACGGCAACGAAAAGGCCATCACCGGCCTGCGCCGCGTCTCCAAGCCCGGCCTGCGCGTGTACGCCGGCGCGAAGGAGCTGCCGAAGGTCCTCAAAGGGCTCGGCATCGCGATTATCTCAACGTCCAAGGGCGTTATGACCGACCGGAAAGCCAGAGAGCTGAACGTCGGCGGCGAAGTCCTTGCGTTCGTGTGGTAAGGGGGAGGAAAAATGTCTAGAATCGGTCGAGCTCCCATTACAGTTCCCGCGGGCGTTGAAGTGAAGGTTACCGACAATAACGTCGTGACCGTCAAAGGTCCCAAGGGCACACTTGAGCAGTCTATCAGCGAGAACATCCAGGTGGCGGTGGAGGACAATACGGTGCTTCTCACCCGCAACTCCGAGCACCCTGAGATTCGTGCGCTGCACGGCCTGTCCAGAACGCTGATTTACAACATGATCGTAGGCGTGACGGAAGGGTACAAGAAAGAGCTTGAAATCAACGGCGTCGGCTACAGGGCGTCGAAGGAAGGCAAGAAGGTTGTGCTCAACCTCGGCTTTTCCCACCCTGTCGTCGTCGAGGAAAACGACGATGTCAAGATTGACGTCCCCGCTCCGAACAAGCTGGTTATCTCCGGCATCGACAAGCAGAAAGTCGGCCAGTTCGCGGCGGACGTGAGAAAGAAGAGACCGCCTGAGCCGTATAAGGGCAAGGGTATTAAATACGCTAACGAAGTCATCCGCCGCAAAGAAGGCAAGTCTGGCGCGAAGAAATAAGGAGGTGTGCTGAAATGATTAAAAAAGTTGATTCCAATGTGCAGCGTTTAAAGCGCCACAAGAGAGTCCGTGGTAAGATTTCCGGCACGCCGGAGCGCCCCAGACTCAACGTGTTCCGCAGCAACAGCAACATTTACGCCCAAATTATCGACGACGTAAACGGTGCCACTCTGTGTTCCGCCTCGTCCGTTGAAAAGGGCTTTGAAGGCGGCAGCAATAAGGAGGGCGCCCGCAAGGTGGGCCTTCTGCTTGCCGAGAGAGCAAAGGCCAAGGGTATCGAGTCGGTCGTATTTGACCGTGGCGGCTACATCTATCACGGCCGCGTGAAGGAATTGGCCGAAGGCGCCCGCGAAGGCGGCCTGAAGTTTTAACGGGGGGAGGAAACAGTATGGCTTACAATAATAACAGAAGAGAAAAGCGCGAAGAAGCCCAGTCTGAATTCGTGGAAAAGGTCGTTTCCTTGAACCGTGTTTCGAAGACTGTTAAAGGCGGCCGAATTTTCAAATTCGCGGCGCTCTGCGTCGTGGGTGACGGAAAGGGCCGCGTCGGTTACGGTCTCGGCAAAGCCGGCGAAGTATCCGAAGCGATTCGCAAGGGCATCGAAGACGCGAAGAAGAATCTCGTAAACATCACCATTACCGGAACGACCATTCCGCACGAAGTAATCGGTGAATTCGGCGCCGGTCGCGTTCTCCTCAAGCCGGCCCCGGCCGGTACGGGCGTTATTGCCGGCGGCGCTGTCCGCGCTGTCGTTGAAGCGGCCGGCATCAGTGACATCAGAACAAAGTGCCTGCGCTCGAACAATCCTCAGAATGTCGTTGCCGCTACCATGGTGGGCCTGAAATCGCTCCGCGATGCCAACCAGATTGCCAAGACAAGAGGAAAGAGCGTAGAAGAAATTCTGGGTTAAGGGGGCAGACACATGGCTAACCTGAAAATCAAGCTCGTAAAGAGTTTAAGCGGCCGTCTCGACAAGCACGTCGCCACGGCGAAATCTTTAGGGCTTACGAAAATCGGCAGCGAGACTGTGCAGCCCGATAATCCGCAGACACGAGGCAAGATTGCCCAAATCGGCTATCTGATCTCCGTCACAGAAGAGTAAGGAGGCGCAGAGCTATGAATTTACACGACCTCTCCCCCGCCGTGGGCTCCACGCGGGTTCCGAAGAGAAAGGGCCGCGGCCGCGGCACCGGCAATGGCAAAACTGCCGGCCGCGGACACAAGGGTCAGAAGGCGCGCTCCGGCGGCGGCGTTCGCGTCGGCTTTGAAGGCGGACAGATGCCTCTCGTGCGTCGCGTTCCCAAGCGCGGCTTCAACAATATTTTTGCAAAGCCCCTTGAGAGCGTCAACATTGCGGCTCTCGAGAAGTTTGAAGACGGCGCCGTTGTTGGTGCCCAGGAGCTTCTTGAGGCCGGCATTCTCTCCCGTTGCCGCTATGGTGTCAAAATCCTCGGCAACGGCACACTGACAAAGAAACTCACCGTCAAGGCCTCCGCGTTTTCGGAGTCGGCCAAGGCTAAAATTGAGGCCGCCGGCGGAAAGGCCGAGGTGGTGTAGGTGTTGCAGTCGATACGCAACGCATGGAAGATCGAAGACATCAGGAAAAAGTTCATTTTCATGTGCTTTATCCTGCTGCTCTACCGTCTGGGTAACGCCGTCCCCGTTCCGTACGTCAACACCACGGAGCTGACGAGCTTCTTCCAGTCGATGCGCAATACCGTGCTTGGACTGTACAACGTGATGTCCGGCAGCGCGTTCTCACAGGCGACGATCTTTGCAATGTCGATTCAGCCGTATATTAACGCATCGATTATCATTCAGCTGCTTGCCATCGCGATTCCCGCCCTTGAGCGTCTGCAGAAAGAGGGCGGTGAAGAAGGCAAGCAGAAGATGGAGCGCATTACTCGGTACTCCACGTTGGCTATCGCACTCATTCAGGGTTATGGATACTACCTGCTGCTGAGCAACGGCTACACCGATGCCTACGGCACGCAGCACGAGCTGCTCACCCAGGGCGGCGCGTGGACGGCAGTTGTCATTGTCGCCACGTTTACCGCCGGCAGCTGCCTGCTCATGTGGATGGGCGAGCAGATTACGGAGTTCGGCCTGGGCAACGGTATCTCCATGATTCTGTTTGTCAGCATCATCTCGCGCTTCCCCAACGAGCTTATCTCCATGGTTCAGAACGTGATTTACGGCACGGCGGCCTGGTGGTCCCAGCTGCTTCTGCTCATCGGCGCGCTCCTGCTTGTTGTCCTCATCGTCATTGTGACGGACTCGGAGCGGCGCATACCGGTGCAGTACGCCAAGCGCGTCGTCGGACGGAAGATGTACGGCGGTCAGTCAACGCACCTGCCGCTGAAGCTGAATATGTCCGGCGTCATGCCCATCATCTTCGCCCAGTCCATTGCGTCGCTCCCCGCTACGGTGGCGAGCTTCGTTCCGGCCTGGCGTGAGGGCTGGCTTGTGAAAGCGTTCGACACAAATACCGTGGTTTACATGGCGGTTTACTTCCTGCTGATTGTATTCTTCTCCTACTTCTACTCGACGGTTCAGTTTAACCCCATCGAGGTGTCTAACAATCTCAAGAAGAACGGCGGGTTCATTCCCGGCTTCCGCCCCGGCAAGCCCACCAGCGAGCACCTGCAGAAGGTTCTCAGCAAGATTACGCTGTTCGGCGCGGTGTACCTGGGCATTATCGCCCTCGCCCCGCTGATTGTGGGCGCCATCATGCCCTCTCAGGCGGGCATCTCCTTCGGCGGTACGTCCATTATCATCGTCGTAGGCGTGGCCCTCGAGACGGTCCGGCAGGTGGAGGCGCAGATGCTCATGTGCCACTACAAGGGATTCTTGGAGTAAAGAGGAGTCTGGCAGGTTATGAAACTTATATTCTTAGGCGCCCCCGGCGCCGGGAAGGGGACACAGGCGGAATTCGTCAGCAAAAAGCTGGACATTCCCACCATCTCCACCGGCAACATCCTCCGGGCGGCTGTGAAAAACGAAACACCCATCGGGCTGAAGGCCAAGGCGTATATGGACGCCGGCCAGCTCGTGCCGGATGAGGTGATCATCGGTATCGTCAAGGAGCGGCTTGCCGAACCTGACTGTGCCAAAGGATACATCCTCGACGGCGTGCCGAGAACCCTCGTTCAGGCAGAGGCCATCGAGGAGGCGGGGATTGATGTTGACGCCGTCGTTCTCATCGACATCTCCGACGAGGAAATCGAAAAGAGAATGACAGGGCGCCGCACCTGCGCAAGCTGCGGGGCAACGTACCACGTCATCTCCAGCCCGCCGAAAAAAGACGGCGTCTGTGACGCCTGCGGCGGTGAGCTCATCACCCGCAAGGACGATGAGCCGGAAACCGTTCGCAACCGTCTGGCTGTGTACCACAAAGAGACCGAGCCCCTTGTGGATTTCTACCGGGAGCGCGGCAAGCTCAAAGTCGTGGAAAATAGACCCACGATAGAGGCGACCACCGTTGAGGTCTTTAAGGTACTGGGTATCGCAAATGATTAAGATTAAATCTCCCAGGGAAGTGGAGCGGATGCGCGCGGCGGGTAAAATCGCTGCCGCAGCCCTCCGGCTTGCCGGGGAACATGCCAAGCCGGGTGTCACCACGCAGCAGATTAGCCGGATTGTGCATGACTATATTATCTCCTGCGGGGCGACACCGTCTTTTCTGAATTACAACGGCTTTCCGGGAAGTATCTGCACGTCAGTGAACGAGCAGGTTATTCACGGAATCCCAGGGCCCTACACACTCCGTGAGGGCGACATTATCAGTATAGACGTGGGCGCGACGAAAGACGGATTTGTCGGTGACTGTGCGAACACATTCGCCGTCGGCAAAATCGACGACGCGGTGCAGCGGCTGATCGACGTCACACGACAGAGTTTTTTCGAAGGGCTCAAGTTCGCCCGGGAGGGCTACCGCATCTCGGACATTTCCCACGCAATCGAGACGTACGTGGAATCCCAGGGGTTTTCCGTCGTCCGGGAGTACGTGGGGCACGGGATCGGTTCCCAGCTGCACGAAGCGCCTGAAGTGCCCAATTACGGCAAACCCGGGCGCGGTCCGCGGCTTATGCGCGGGATGACACTCGCCGTCGAGCCTATGGTCAACGCCGGCGGCGCCGCCATCAAGGTTTTACCGGATGAGTGGACCGTTGTCACCGAGGATGGGAAGCCTTCCGCACACTACGAAAACACCATTCTGATCACCGGCGGCGATCCGGAAATCCTCACGACAGGAGAGGACTGAAGCTGATGCCGTTTGATGTTTCAGATATTGTCAGTCCAACGCGCGGCCACGATTCCGGAACGCTCCTTTTCATCGTGAAACTGGAAGACAACTACGCCTATCTCGTTGACGGAAAGCACAGGCCCCTTAGCCGGCCGAAGAAG
Organism: Papillibacter sp.; assembly: GCA_012838125.1. Classification (GTDB taxonomy): domain Bacteria; phylum Bacillota; class Clostridia; order Oscillospirales; family Oscillospiraceae; genus Sporobacter. Next base: position 18,158 of record DUPW01000132.1, on the reverse strand, counting down.
AAAAACATCCGTCACATCCGGCGTGTAGGGCGCAGCGATTGCCCGGCGGCGGAGAAGATTCGAAAAGGAGAACCCCTTACGGATAGTGAAATCAGGCGCTCGCTTGCACGATTCGCAACCGGCGCAAGCGAAGACGAAGGAGGTATGTAGATGGCAAAAGACGACTTGATAGAAGTTGAGGGAATAGTAGTGGAATCATTGCCTAACACAATGTTCCATGTTGATATTGGTAACGGGCATATCGTTCTGGCGCATATCTCTGGGAAGCTTCGCATGAACTTTATCCGTATTCTGCCCGGAGATAAGGTGACAGTTCAGATGTCCCCGTACGACCTCACACGCGGCAGAATCACGTGGCGTACGAAATAACGCCGGAGGACCACGCAACTTACCCGTGAGCCGACCGTTCGGTCGGGCTTAAAGCGGCAAGCATACAGCTCCTTATCATTTCACCGGCGAGAAATGATAAGCGCCGCACATAAATCAAGCTAACTCCATCGCCGGAGAATGGATGCTTAGACATGAAAGTGAGACCGTCGGTTAAACCCATGTGCGAAAAATGCAAAGTCATTAAGCGCAAGGGTAAAGTCATGGTGATCTGCGAAAATCCCAAGCATAAGCAGAGGCAGGGCTAAGAGGGTTTTCGCATACAGACGAAAGGAATGATTAATAAGTATGGCACGTATTTCCGGCGTTGACCTGCCGAAGGATAAAAGGATCGAAATCGGCCTGACATACGTTTTTGGCATCGGCAGAACGACCGCTAAGAAGATTCTCGAACAGACGGGAATCAACCCTGACACGCGCGTGAAAGATCTTACGGCAGAGCAGGAATCGGCCCTTCGCGAATGCATCGACAAGAACTATGCGGTGGAAGGCGACCTGCGCCGCCGCGTCGCGCTTGACATCAAGCGCCTGACGGAAATCGGCTGCTATCGCGGTTTACGTCATAGAAGAGGACTCCCGGTGCGTGGGCAGAGAACGAAGACCAATGCGCGCACGCGCAAAGGGCCCAAGCGCACGATTGCCAACAAGAAGAAGTAAAGGGAGGGGTTAGACTATGGCAGCACCCGCAAAAGGCAAGAAAGTCGTTAAACGGCGCCGAGAGCGCAAAAATATCGAAAAGGGCGCAGTGCATATCAGCTCGTCCTTCAACAACACAATGGTGACGATTACGGACACGAGAGGCAACGCTCTGTCTTGGGCGTCCAGTGGCGGAATGGGCTTCCGCGGAAGCAGAAAGTCCACGCCCTTTGCCGCTCAGACCGCTGCGGAAACCGCGGCCCGCGCCGCCATGGAACACGGCCTGAAGTCCGTTGAAGTTTTCGTCAAAGGCCCCGGATCGGGCCGTGAGGCCGCGATTCGTGCGCTGCAGTCGGCTGGCTTGGAAGTTACGATGATTAAAGACGTAACGCCCATCCCGCACAACGGCTGCCGTCCGCCGAAACGGCGCAGAGTCTAAGGAGGTAAAGCACTATGGCAAGATATACCGATGCAGTTTGCCGCCTTTGCCGCAGGGAAGGGCAGAAGCTCTTCTTAAAGGGCGACCGTTGTTTCTCGGACAAATGCGCAGTGGACCGCCGCACCTACGCCCCCGGCCAGCACGGTCAGGGCAGAGTGAAGGTATCCGAGTACGGGTCCCAGCTGCGTGAAAAGCAGAAGGCGAAGAGATACTACGGCCTGTTGGAAAGTCAGTTCAGAAGCTATTTCGACATGGCGATCAAAATGAAGGGTAAGAAAGGTGACAACCTCCTTTCACTCCTGGAAAGAAGACTTGACAATACCGTCTATCGTCTTGGGTTTGCGATGAGCCGTGCCGAAGCGCGTCAGCTCGTTCTGCATGGCCACTTCACCGTGGACGGCAAGAAGGTTAACATTCCCTCCTTCCTTGTCAAACCCGGTATGGTGATCGCTCTCAAGGAAAAAAGCCGTAGCCTCGAGAAGTTTAAGGCTACCATCGAAGCCAACTCCTTCAGACAGCCTCCAAAGTGGCTTGATTACGACGCAAACACGTTTTCGGCTAAAGTTGTTGCCTTCCCCGAAAGAGACGACATCGATCTGCCGATCAACGAGCAGCTGATCGTTGAGCTGTATTCGAAGTAAGACAAGAGCCCTCATATTGGATAGCTGGCATATCACGGCGTGTGTGCGCCGATTATTGAAGGAGGGTATGTATGGTAGAAATAGAAAGACCGCGTATTGAGTGTATTGAAACGCCGGGTGACGAATCGTACGGCAAGTATATCGTGGAGCCTTTGGAGCGCGGTTACGGAACGACCTTAGGAAACTCCCTTCGCAGGATTCTCCTGTCTTCTCTGCCAGGAACGGCGGTTACGTCCGTTAAAATAGCCGGGGTTCAGCATGAGTTTTCAACGATCCCGGGCGTTAAGGAAGACGTTACGGAGATCATCCTGAATATCAAAAGCATTGTAGCTCGGCTTCACAGCCAAAAGTCGAAGACGATCTATATAGAAGCCAGCGGAGAAGGCGTCGTTACAGCCGGAGACATTAAGGCGGACAGCGAGGTTGAAATCATAAACCCCGAACTGCACATCGCCACTCTCGGGCCGGATGCGTCGCTGAGTATCGAAATGACCATTGGCCACGGACGGGGCTATGTCCCGGCCGAACGCAACAAGCTACAGCAGCCGATTATCGGAGTTATTCCGGTTGACTCAATCTACACACCGGTTCAAAGGGTCAATTACACCGTTGAGAACACGCGTGTTGGAAATATGACGGACTACGACAAGCTCACGCTGGAAGTGTGGACGAATAAAGTGATTTCCGCGCGCGACGCCGTTTCGCTCGGCGCGAAAATCCTCTGTGACCACTTCTCCCTGTTTACGGATCTCTCCGAAACCATCAGCAGCAAGTCTACTGTTGTTGAAAAATCGGAGACGCAGAGGGATAAAGTCCTTGAAATGACCATCGAAGAGCTGGATCTGTCGGTCCGCAGCTTTAACTGCCTCAAGCGCGCGAACATCAATACTGTTGAGGACCTCATCTCCAAGACCGAGGAAGAAATGATGAAAGTCAGGAACCTCGGCCGCAAGTCACTGGAAGAGGTCGTTCATAAGCTTGCTATGATGGGACTGTCGCTGGCAAGCAGTGATAACAGCTAAGGCTTAATTTCTCAAAAGGAGGCAACACCAATGCCCGGAACACGTAAGCTCGGGAAAACGACGGACCAGCGCAGAGCCATGCTCCGCCAGCAGGTCACTGATTTTCTCGACAAGGGCAGGATGGAGACGACGGTCACCCGTGCAAAGGAGATCGCTCCCCTTGCTCAGAAGATGATTACCCTCGGCAAGAAGGATACGCTGGCGGCCCGCCGTCAGGCCATGACCTTCCTGACCCGAGAGGATGTTATGACGAAAGTGTTCAAAGAGCTGGCCCCGCGCTATGCCGACCGTAACGGCGGCTACACGCGCATCATGCGTATCGGCGCCCGCCGCGGCGACGCTGCCGAGATGGCCATCATCGAGCTCGTCTAACGCCAAACACCAAACACATTATAACGGTGCCGCGCGGCATAGACGAGGCGGCGTTGCCGTTACAGGCCGCAGTTAAAAGCGGCCTGTCTGCGTATGACCTAAAGGGCGCCCTTTGCGCCTCATCAAAACACAGGTGAGCATAAATTGAAAGAAGCCTGAGAGGCGCTTATGCGCCTTTCAGGCTTTTGTCATTGTCACTATCGGACGCGTGGGCATCTTAAGTGCATAATCTCTTTTTTAGCGGAAACGATAAAAACAAAAAGGCGGCACAAGGCCGCCTGACGCAATAAAGGGGATATGAAGCGCATGAAAATGACGCACGCGGAATACGACCGCTATGTGAAACGGAAAATGCCGAAATCAAAGACGGGGCGCAATATGCTGCGGGCCTTTATCAGCGGCGGGATAATCTGCTGCATTGGCCAGCTCATCTTAAACGGCTACAAATCTGCGGGGCTTGATCAGGATGCGGCGGCGGCCGCCACGTCCATCACCCTCATTTTCCTTGGGGCACTGCTCACAGGCCTTAAAATCTACGATAATATGGCGAAATTTGCCGGTGCGGGCACCCTCATTCCCATTACGGGGTTTGCCAACTCTGTCGTCTCCCCCGCCATGGAGTTTAAAAGCGAGGGGATGATTCTCGGCATGAGCGCAAAGATGTTCGTCATTGCCGGGCCGGTCATCGTCTTCGGAACCTGCGCATCCTTCCTGTACGGGCTGATTTACGCCCTCGTCACATAAAGGTCAATAGGGAATAAGAAAGTTACACGCCTCCGCCGGGCATGGGCTGACCGAATTCATCGCCGGTTAAGCCGTCCCGGCGGAGCATATTTTCGAGGACCTGAATGTCCGTGCGCAGGTCCAGCTTTTCGCCGCTGAAGAGACGGTCGTGCTGCTGCTGGAAACCGTCAATGAGGTTGTCGAGCACGCGGATAATGTCCTGCTTCGTAGTGTTTACATTGTCAAGTCCACGGGCCTCAAGAGCCCCGTAGGAGCGGAGAAGCTTGAGGGTTGTGGGGAGATAATAGGTGGTAAAACGGCGGCACTGCTCCGCCTTTTCCGGATGCTCCTCCAGCACAAGGAAGATTTTCACCGTGAGGTCAATAATGCGGTCAAAGCGCTGGGCGATGGCGTCGTCCGTGAGGGAGTAGCGCAGCTCGTGCATGTCGTTGACAATAGCGACGTAGTTCGTCGTGCGGGAGGCGCCGTCTGCTTCGCCGGAGGAGAAATCAACCCGGGCCTCGGCAGCCTTTTGACGCAAGGCCTCCGCCGCCTCGTAGGAGCGGACGAAGCTCATGAGCTCGTAGTCAAAGTAGGCGCTTTCCCCGAAGAAGCCCCTGTCGATGAGGTCTAAAAGCTGCTCCCGGATTTCGTCGGCGGGACGGCCGAGGGCGCGGCCCAGCTCGTAAACGGAGATAACGTCCCGTTTGCCGATAACGGCGCAGATGCGCTTATACTGGCGCATGCGGCGGGACCAGCGGTTGCCGTAAACAAAGGACGTGACGCCGCCGCCGAGGGAAAAGCCTCCGATGACGAAAAGGCTTACGGCGCCGGGCAGTTCAATGGGGTTCTGCGCCAAAACTGCGGCCAGGGCGACAAAAAAGGCGCCCACAAAGGAAAGGACAACGCCGAGGGTGGTGAGAAACGCGGCGCGGCCTCCCCCCGCCGGCGCAGCTTGAGCCGACTTTTTTTCAGCGCCGCGCGGACGCGCCGTCGTAGCATGGGGGGCGCTTTGAGCTGTATTCGCTGCTCCGTGGGGCGGGGCGGCCGTCTCATAGCGGGCGGGACCCGGTCTCTGATTCGGTCCGGGCCTTTGAGCCGGACCCGGCCTGTATGCCGGACCGGTTTGGGCGCCGGGGCGATTGGCCGCACCGGGACGGGCCCCGGCTTGGGGCGGACGGTGCGCCTGATTGGGACGCTGGGCTTTTTCCTGCTGAACCAGCTTGCTAATCAGCAAAACAAGGCCCAGGGGCCAAAAGAAGATGAAGCACACAATGATGGCAATCCAGGGCATGGAATTGTCTTTATTTTGGGATCCGTTTGGCGTCAAATTCTCTTTCATTTTACCTCTCACTTGAAAAACTAACGGATTCTTACAGTACTTATAGTATAGCAGAGATAGCCCCGGTGAGAAAGTGAAATTCGATTAAAATTAAGTTAAAAAAAGTATGCCTTTTTAATCCAAGGCATACTTTTTGACGTTTATTTCTTTTTGTCGATAAGGACGAGATTGCCGAAATACTCCCGTGTGGCGAGCATGTCCTTGTGAATCTGATTTTTCAGTTCATCGAGATTGGAAAAACGCATTTCGGCACGCAAGCGCTTGTAAAACTCGATGCGGACTTTGCGCCCGTAGAGGTTGCCCCGGTAGTCGAGTATGTGTGTTTCCGCCGTGACGGTATCGGAATCGCCCACAGTGGGCCGGATGCCGATGTTCGTTACACCCATGCGGGCTACTCCGTCTTCAAGGTAGACCCGGGTGGCGTACACGCCGAAGGCGGGGATGAGAACCCCTGGGGCAAAGGTCATATTGATGGTGGGCGTCCCCAGCTCGCGGCCGAGGCGGAACCCGTAACGCACCGTATCGGTGAGGACGTGGGGATGGCCGAGAAATTCGTTAGCCCGTTCAATCTCCCCATCGGCAATGAGGGTGCGGATGTAGGTGGAGCTGCTTGTGACGCCCCGGTAGACAACGGGGGGGATGATGTCGCACTCGATGCCCAGCTCATGGGCTTTCTGGATGAGCCGCTCCGCGTTTCCCTGCCCCCTGTACCCGAAGCGGAAATCGTGGCCCGCCACGAGATGGCCGGCGCGGAAGTTCTCCACGAGCCCCGCCACGAAGTCTTCCCACGGCATCTGCATAGTCTCCATGTCGAAGTGGACGATAATCACGTCGTCGATGCCGAACAGGCGGTAAATGAGACCCGCCCGGTCCTCCACGGAGTTAATCAGCGGGACGGTGTTTCCCGTCACCATACTGGTGGGGTGGTTGTCAAAGGTGAGGACGGAGGGGATAAAGCCCTTTTCTTCGGCTATGGTCAAAGCCCTTTCCATCAGAGCGGAATGGCCGATATGAAGTCCGTCGAAAAAGCCGAGAGCGATGACACGTTTTTTGTCGGATGCCATGCTGTTGTTTGTCCTTTCAGCGGTAATCTAGGCCTCAAAAAAACTGCGCACGGTCTTCATTGCGCCGTTTTCGACCCGGCCGAGCATGAGAAATCCCTGCCCGGCGTCGTAGACACGATAGAGCCCTTCTTCTGCTTTTATGGGAAAGGCGGCGCCGGCAAGGCAGCGTTTTTTCTGCGCTTCGTTTACGGTTATGGCCGGATATGCGGAAAAGAGCGTGTCCACCGGGCGGATAAGCCCCTCCACGTCGCCGCTTTTAACGGCGTTTTCCACAGTGTGGAGGCTGACGGCATCGCCCAGCGTAAAGGGACCAACCCGGGTGCGCCGCAGGGCGCTCATGGCCGCGCCGCAGCCGAGGGCTTGCCCGATATCGTGGCAGAGGGTACGGATGTACGTCCCCTTTGAGCAGGTGACGTCCAGAATGAAGCCAGAATCGTCCTGCCTCAGGGAGAGAGCGTGAATGGTGACGGGGCGGGCGGGCCGTTCCGTTTCAATGCCCCGGCGGGCCAGCTCATAGAGCTTTTTCCCGCCGATTTTTATGGCCGAATACATGGGGGGAATCTGCAAAATCTCCCCTGAAAAGCGGGGCAGGAGGGCTTCGATGTCGGAAAAAGCAATGTGTGCCGCGTCCCTTTCGGTGAGGATGTTCCCCGTGGTGTCCTGCGTATCCGTTTCGATGCCGAGGGCAAGGCGCGCGGTATAGGATTTATCGTAATCCTCGCAGAACATCACGGCCCGGGTGGCGCGGCCGATAAAGACGGGGAGAACGCCCGTCGCCATGGGGTCGAGGGTGCCGCCGTGGCCGATGCGCCGGATGCGCAGAAGGCCGCGGAGCTTTGCCACAACGTCATGGGACGTCCAGTCCGAGGGTTTGTCGATGATGAGAATACCGTTCATGAATCACTTCCGGAGTGTGTTCAGGTAAGGAGCTTAGAAAGCTCGTCCAACAGGTTACGGCGCACGTCTTCAATCGGCGCAATAATGGTACAGCCGGCGGCCATGGTATGCCCGCCGCCGCCGAAACGGGCGCAGAGTGCGTTGGCGTCCACGTCCGGCGTGGTGCGGACGGAGACCTTGCAGGCGCCGTTTTCGATTTCGCGGATGGTGATGCCTACCCGCACGCCGTCGATACCGCTGGAAATGGAGGCGATATCGTCCGTATCGTTGTCCGTGGCACGGGTACGGCTGAGCATATCCTGCGTAATCGTCACGATGCAGACGGTGTCGTCAAAATAAAACTCGAGGGAGCTGAGAATCAGCCCTTCAAGCAGGACGCGGGCGCGGGTCTTGCTGCGAAACAGCAGACGGTTGACCTCCCCCGCATCAATACCCGTCTCCATAAGCGCCGCGGCGATGCGGTGCGTTTCCGCCGTGGTGTTGGCGTAGCAGAAGCAGCCCGTGTCCGTGGCGAGGGCCACATAGAGGGCAAGAGCCATCTCCTGCGTTATCGCCACGCCCAAGGTTTGGAGAAGGGCGTAGATGATTTCACTGCAGGCGGCGCAGTCAGCGTCCACATACGTAAGGCGCGCATACTGCGTGTTGGAGGGGTGATGGTCAATGGACAGAGAGACGCGCCCGGCAAGATGTTCAGCTCCGGCGGGGAACATGTCCTCCGATGCGGTGTCCACAGTGACCACGTGGTCGAAGGCGTAGCCTTCGGGCATGAGGTGCGGCCCGGCAATATCCTGAAACCGCTCGGTAATCTCGGCGTTGGGGTAGAGGTACACCGTTTTACCGAGGGCTTTCAGTCCAAGCGCCAGAGCCGCCGCACTGGCGAGGGTGTCCCCGTCCGGGCGGCGGTGCGTCATAATGAGGTAGCGGTCGTTCTCTATCAGCCATGCGGCGATTTCAGAAAGTGTCATTGCCTTCCTCCGGGTTCGAGGACAGGTCAAGGTTCGTGAGAATCTCATTAATCCTAGCCCCGTGCTCGATGGATTTATCCAGTTCAAAGACCAGCTCCGGCGTGTAGCGCAAATTCAGCTGGGCGCCCAGCTCCCGCCGCATGTAGCCGGAGGCGGACTTAAGCCCCTTCATCAGTTCCTTTTCGTCCTGCAGGCCCATGACGCTCAGGAATATCTTGCTGAAGCGCAAGTCGGAGGTGGTTTCCGCACCCGTCACCGAGATAAGGCCCTGATTGACCCGCGGGTCTTTTACATTACGCAGGAGCGACGCGATGACGCGCTGGATATCTTCGTTGATACGACTGAGTCTGTTTGATGCCATACCGTTTAAGCCCCTTTCGGCGCCTTACACCTTAATCTGTTCCATAATGTAAGCTTCGATAATGTCGCCTTCCTTGACGTCGTTGAATTTTTCGAGGGTGATACCGCATTCGTAGCCGGTGGCCACTTCCCGGACGTCGTCCTTAAAGCGGCGCAGGGACGAGATTTCGCCTTCGTAAACCACCACGTTGTCCCGCAAGAGGCGGGCTTTGCTGTTACGCAGAATCTTGCCGTCCAGTACGAAGGAGCCGCAAATCGTGCCGATTTGGGAGGCTTTGAAAATCTGGCGCACTTCCGCGTGGCCGGTGACGACTTCCTTGTACTTCGGCGCAAGCAGGCCCTTCATGGCCGATTCGATTTCGTTCAAAGCGTCGTAAATGACGCGGTAGAGGCGGATATCCACATTGTTGCGGGCGGCGTAGCTCTGAGCCACGTTATCCGGCCGGACGTTAAAGCCCACGATAATGGCGCTGGCCGTGTCGGCGAGCATCACATCCGACTCGCTGATGGCGCCGACGCCGGAGTGGATGACCTTTACCCGCACTTCCTCGTTGGTGAGCTTCTCCAGAGAGGCTTTGAGCGCTTCCGCCGAACCCTGAACGTCTGCCTTGACGATGATGTTGAAGTCCTTCATCTCGCCCTGCTGGATACGGGCGAACAGGTCCTCCAGCGAGACCTTCACATTCTGGGTTTCGGCCATCTTCCGCTCGTCCTTGCGCTGCTCCACCAGGGTGCGGGCCATACGCTCATCGGTAACGGCGTTGAAAGTGTCGCCCGCTTCAGGCACTTCGGACATACCCGTGACCTCCACGGGGACGGAGGGGCCGGCTTCCTGCACCCGCTCGCCACGGTCGTTCATCATGGTGCGCACGTGGCCAACGGCCATTCCGGCGATGATGATGTCGTTCTGGCGCAGGGTACCGTTCTGGACGAGAACCGTCATAATGGGGCCGCGGCCCTTGTCAAGCCGGGCTTCGATTACTGTGCCACGGGCAGGGCGGTTGGGGTTGGCCTTGAGCTCCGCCATTTCCGCCGTGAGGGCCACCATTTCCAGCAGGTGGTCGATGCCTTCGCCCGTCTTGGCGGAAATCGGGCAGACGATGGTGTCGCCGCCCCAGTCCTCGCAGACAAGGCCGTGTTCGGTGAGCTGCTGCTTAATCCGCTCGGGGTTTGCCCCGGGGACGTCGATTTTGTTGATGGCGACGATAATGGGGATGCTGGCCGCCTTCGCGTGGTTGATGGACTCCACCGTCTGGGGCATGATGCCGTCGTCCGCGGCGATGATGAGAATGGCGATATCCGTCACCTTCGCGCCGCGGGCACGCATGGCCGTAAAGGCCTCGTGACCCGGTGTGTCCAGGAAGGTGATGGGGCTGCCGTTAATGGAGACACGGTAGGCGCCGATGTGCTGTGTGATGCCGCCGGCCTCACCTTCCGCCACCTTCGCGCGGCGGATACGGTCGAGAAGGGAGGTTTTACCGTGGTCAACGTGGCCCATGACCACCACGATGGGGGCGCGGGGCTCCAGCTCTTCGGGACGGTCCTCCCGGTCGTCAATGAGGCGCTCTTCGATGGTGATGTGCACTTCCCGCTCCACTTTGCAGCCCAGTTCAAGGGCCACGAGGGCGGCGGTATCGTAGTCGATGACGTCGGACAAAGAGGCCATGACGCCCAGCTTAATCAGCTGCCGGACGACTTCGGCGCCAGTCTTCTTCATGCGGGACGCCAGTTCACCCACGCCGATTTCATCGGGAATGGAGACTTTAAGCGGCGCCTTTTTGGCCAGTTCCAGCTGCAGGCGCTGCATTTTTTCGCGCTCTTCCTGACGCCTTTTTGAACCGATATTTGCGCCTCTGGAGGATCTCTTGGAAAACTTCTGCTTGCCGGTTCGCATATTCTGCGCCCGCTCCGGTACGAGTTTTTCGATGCGCTCGTCGTACTTAGCGATGTTAATCGTGGCACCGGAGGTGTCGATAATGCGCTTTTGCGGCACCGGACGGGAGACGATGGGTTTCGCCTCGGCAGGCTTTGCCTGAGGCTGGGCTTGTTTCTTGCCCGCCCCGGCATCTGCCGCCGGTGTTTGCTTGGCCGACGCCGGCTCGCCCTTCTTGGCGGCCGGCTTTGCGGCGGGAGCGGCGCCCTTTGGCGCTTCCTTCGCAGCCGCAGGTGCGGGAGCGGCGGCCGCTTCCGCGTAGATCTCTTCTATGCTGTCAACCTGATTGGTTTGAGTGAGGTGTTCAAAGATGAGATCAAGCTCCTCGGTCGTCAAAACCTGCATGTGGTTTTTCGGCGCAGAGGCGTATTTTTTCAGAATCTCCGAGATAGCCTTCGTGGGAACTTTAAAATCCTTGGCCACCTCGTGGACCCTATATTTGAAAAGTGTACTCATTGCTTTGTCCTCCTCTTACCGGTTCGTTTGTTTCGTAAATGCGCCGCCATTTCTTTCCGGCGCTGGGCAATGCGTTCGGCCCTCTGCCTCAGCGCCTCCGCGTCTGATGCGTACTTCTCCGGGTCCACCTGAGCCAGCTGCGAGACGTATCGATGGGCCAGTCCCGCGTCCGTCATGGCCAGTATCCCGGGTGTCCGGCGGCCCACCAGGGCGCCGAGTTCCTCTTTCGTAAGGGGAAGGCTCACGTGGGGGCAGCGGCGCTGTGCGGCCAGCTGCCCGGCGCGGCGCTGGGCGTTGGGAGATGCGTCCGACGCGGTGAAAATCACACAGGCTTTGTGTGCCCGAACCGCTCGCGTGACGGAATCTTCGCCGATTTCAAGAAGGCCGGCCTTTTTGGCAAGTCCAAGTAGAGCGTTATTCATTCGCCACCCTCCATTTCCCTGCCTAAGGCCTCGTAGACGTCATCGGGGATGGACGTCTCAAAAGCCCGTTCCAGTGCGCGGGATTTCGTCGCCCGTTTCAGGCATTCGGGGGTCGGGCAGAGGTATGCGCCCCGCCCCGGCTTTTTGCCCTTAAAATCGAGGGAAATTTCCCCCTCCGGCGAACGAACGACACGAATCAGCTCCCGCTTCGGTTTCATCTGGCGGCAGCCCAGACATTGCCGCATGGGAATTTTCTTTTGCATCGTCTTTAGGCTGCCTCCTTCCTTATATGCTCTAGATTACCCCTCAGGCAGGCGCCTTAAGCCTGAGATTCCGGTTTGATGTCGATTTTAAATCCCGTGAGACGGGCGGCCAGGCGCACGTTCTGACCCTCTTTGCCGATGGCAAGGGAAAGCTGGTGCTCCGGTACGATGACGCGGCAACTTTTGCCGTCCGGCAGAATGGTGACGCCGATGACGTCCGACGGGGCCAGCGCCGAGGCGATGTACTCTTCGGGGTTTTCACTGTAGCTGACGATATCGATTTTCTCGCCGCCCAGCTCATCCACAATGGCGGAGACGCGTCCGCCCTTTGGTCCGACGCAGGCGCCGATGGGGTCCACATCCGGATCGGTGGACCAGACGGCAATCTTCGTGCGGCTGCCGGCTTCCCGGGCAATGCTCTTAATCTCCACGGTACCGTCAAAAATCTCCGGCACTTCCAGCTCGAATAGACGCTTGACAAGTCCGGGATGGGTTCTGGAGATGAGAACCTGCGGCCCGCGGGAGAGCTTGCGCACTTCCACCACGTAGACCTTGATACGGTCCCCTTCCCGCAGGGATTCGTTTGGAATCCGCTCGCTGGGGGAGAGGTATGCTTCCGTAAATTCTGAGTTGGAGTTTATCTGAATGGAGACACCGCCCGTTCTCGGGTCGACGCGGGTGATCACGCCGGAGAGAATCTCATGCTCCTTGGATGTAAACTCGTCGTAAATCAGGCCCCGTTCCGCTTCCCGGATGCCTTGAATAATGACCTGCTTGGCCGCCTGAGCCGCGATGCGGCCGAACTTTTTCGCGTCCACGGGGACGTGAAAAAAGTCGCCGACCTGAATAGTGGGGCTCGTTTTCTTCGCTTCTTCAAGAGAAATTTGGTTATCCGGGTCTTCCACCGGTTCGGCAACTTCCTTCTGGAGAAACATATTCACCGTTTTCATCTCCGGATCCAAAACCACGCGGGCGCACTCCTGCGCGGCGGGATAGTCCTTCTTCAAAGCGGCGAGCAGCGCCTGCTCGATTTTTTCGAGCATATAGGATTGCGGGATGCCTTTTTCTTTTTCGATGTCTGCAATAGCTGAGAAGAATTCAGCGTTCATGGCGGTGAGTCCTCCGTTTACTACATTCACAATAAGTCATGATGGGCTTAAAACGACAATCGGAGCCGGACATTCGCCACGGCGCTCCGATCAAAGCGGTATGCGGTGCCTCCGACGTCAATGGCGACATGGTCATCGTCACCGGAGACGAGGTTACCGACAAATTCTTTCTGGCCGTCCATCGCCTTGTATAGGCGCACTTCAACGAGATGGCCGATAAAGGCGGCAAAATCGCTTGCCCGACGCAGGGCGCGCTCGGCGCCGGCCGAGGAGACTTCAAAGGTGTAACTGCTGGGGATGGGGTCTTCTTCGTCGAGAATGGGGTCAAGGGTGCGGCTCACCGCTTCACAGTCGTCAATGGTGATGCCGCCTTGCTTATCTATATATATACGCAAAAACCAGACGCCCGCTTCCTTCACGTACTCCACGTCCCAGAGCGAATAGCCGAGTTTTGTAACGACGGGTTCGGCAAGATGCCAAACACGTTCCGCAACTTTATTCATAATCAGTGGCCTCCGGCAGTGAATTTTTGACCGATGAAAACAGTGCAAGAAAAAGAGTGGGGAGAACCCACTCAATCACACTCCTACTGTCTGCCAAACAAAATTATAGCACTCAATTAGCACAATTGCAAGTATTTTCCGACTGGTGGGACCTTTTTCTCGCCCTTTCTGAGAACATTATTCCCGCATGGGCCAAGACTTCATTCACAGAGCCTGCGCAGAAAAAAATCCAGTGACGTTTTCGGGCGAAAAACAGAAAAAACTGGCATATCGCTCCGAAAATTCGGGGAAAAGCGCACGGCGCCGCCGCACCTTTTGGAAGATTGACGTAATTTGACGCGGTGCGCCCCTTTTTGAGGTGAGTATACATTATATATAAGGTAAGACGGCAAAAAGCAGCGGAAAATGAAAAGAAAGGTAGACATAACATGTGCGGCAAAGGGATAATGTTTCCAATACGGATGGCAATAAGTGCCGGAAAACACTGGATATGTAACATATCTGCAACATTGGAGTAAAGTTGCTGTAATTGACATAATGGCAAGTTCCGCTATAATTGGGCATGCGACAAAGGCATGGAAACTTCCGCAAACGCCTTTCCGAAGCAGAACAGCGGGCCTGCTAAGGGGAGGAGCGGAAGGCGCCGTCCTCGCGCTTTCGACGAGAGACACCACACGCTTCCCCTTTAAAACGGGGGCGGCCGCGGGGTGCGAGGCGGGAAGATTTATGCCCACTACGCGAATTTTAAGGAGGCAAAATATGAAGACACTGAAGAAAGTACTCAGTCTGACCCTCGTGCTTGTGATGGCCCTGTCCTTCGCAACACTGGTCAGCGCGAAGTCCGTCGCTGAGTATGAAGACGCTTCGAGCATTACATATGGCGAAGCCGTTGACACGCTCACCGGACTTGGCATCCTCAACGGTTATGATAACGGCAACTTCGGTCCTCAGGACAAGCTCACCCGTGAGCAGGCTGCCAAAATCATAACGTACCTTCTCATCGGCGCTGATGCGGCCGAAAACCTCAAGACGAGCGCCACCAGCTTCTCCGACGTTCCCGCTGACCGCTGGAGCGCGCCGTTCATCCAGTACTGCGCGGCGAGAGGCATCGTCAACGGTATCGGCAATGGCCAGTACGCTCCCGAATACTTCGTCACGAGCGCTGAGTTTGCCAAGATGCTCCTCGGCGGCCTCGGCTACGGCAAGAACAGCGAGTACGTCGGCGACGACTGGAGCATCAACGTTCTTGTGGACGCCCAGAACCTCGGCATCCTGAACCTCGGCATTAACTACCTTGAAGCCGCCACCCGTGAGCAGGTCGCCCAGTATGCGTTCAACGCCATCACAAGCGACAAGTGCTACTTCGTGGCCTTCAGCAAGGACAAGGAAGCTTACGTTGACCTTGAAAGAGGCACCCTGCAGGAGCAGATGGGCCTTGACCGCTCCGAATCCGTTGTCATCAACGGCAAGAGCCACTTCGTTTGGCTGAGAAACGGTCAGCCCCTCACCGGCAAGGCATGGACTCTCTCCACGGAAAAAGTCCTCGGCACCAGCAACCTGGGCTACACCCTTGAAGAGCTTTCCACACGCACTTCCAAGCATTTCATTGCCGCCGCTGACGAGCCCGTTACATACTACGTAAACGGCGATGAAGTTGATGCCGCTGACGTCGATGCAGTTATCCGCCGCGGCGTCACCGTCTCCCTCATCGACAACAACGGCAACGGCAAATACGATGTGGTCTCCGTCATCGAGCGCACGGTGGGCATCCTGCTGGGCGACGTGAAGGTGGGCCAGACAGGCGTCATCTCCATGCCGGGTATCCCGCTGCCCGCGAATACGCTGGCTGAAAACGTGGTGGGCTACGAAGGCCTGAAGAAGGGCGACTACGTCCTCTACTACTTCGATGAAACCACGGAAAAATACGACTTCGTCAAGGCTTCTGTTGTCCAGGGCATGATGACGGAAGGCAACTCGGCGGCTATTCAGTTCGCTGGCGCGCTCCGCGTGGCCTCCGGACTTGTTGAAGTGAACCCCCTGTCCGCTTTCGTTTCTAACCCGGCAAACCACAAGGTTCCCGCCGTGGCTTATCTTGACGAATCCGGCGCCGTGATCGCTATCTCCACTGTGGATACCTCCATTCCGCAGACCCTCTCCTACGGCTTTGTCGTTGGCTATCAGTACAACGATTTCTACGGCACGGCTGTTGTCAAACTCGTGACGGAGGACGGCGTCCTCAGAATCTATGAGCAGGCCGCCGGCTTAGACGGCATCGTGGAAGACATGGAAGATGAGCTCGACCTGAGCGCATCCAACACCCGCGTCTTCGTCTCCTACGCCCTTATAGACGGCAAGGTCCTCTTCTCCATCCTTGAGGACGAAAAGCTGGTGGGGGCCGACTACGAGGCGCAGTCTCCCACCATCAACATTGATGGCGTGACCTACTTCCTCACCACCGACACGAAGATTGTCTACTTTGAAAACGGCAAGGCTTACAGCACCGACAACGTCCACGTTGCAAACGGCTACAAGAAGTCCGTTGCCATCGACGAGGACACGAAGGTCAACTTCGTTGTCGACCCGAACAAGGAGTCCGTCATCACCCTGCTCATCGTCGACGCCACGGCGGAGCTGACCACCACCACGCCGCACTACGCATACGTCCCCGCCGGAATGGTCCCGACGATGCGCGTTGATGAAAAGGGCAATCTGGTTCACGACTACCTCGTGTATGTCAACGGCGAGCTCACGAAGCTCACGGGCACAAGCGGCCTCTTCACACAGACGGGCCTCGTGAAGTACGACCTGAGCAACACCGGCTACGTCACTGAGACGAGCCAGTCCGAGGCAGACGGCATCTTCGCCCCGGCCGAGGGATACGGTGAAGTCTCCTTTATCGACGCCGGCAGCTACTTCGTCTTTGAAAACGACGAAGGCGATGTCAAAACCCTGCTCATCGACGAGAACACCAAGTTCTACAGCGTCGATAGCGTGGACGGCACCGTCTCCGCCGGCGAGCTGGTTCAGAGCAACGACCTCATCGCCTGCTCCATCCTCTACTACACCGAAGGTGAAAACGCCGCTTCGGCAGTCTACTTCACCACGACGTACAAGTTCTAATTGACAACGTACATGTTCTAAATAGACGGCAACACATCGGCTCCGCGGATTTCCGCGGGGCCGATGCCGTTTTAAAAGCGCCGCCCGGCTCAGGGGCGGCGCTTTTTTGTCGGAAAAGAGGCGGATTGCAGAAAAACGTTTGAAATCCGTGCTAAATTGCGGCATATTCAGTGGAAACGGTTTTTGCGGAAATAGTTAGGATAACCGGATAAACGCTCTGTTACACGCCATGTAACAGAACTGTAATATTAAATTGGCTCTGATTACATTGACAACAAAATCCTTCCAACATATAATCACTCATGTAAAGCAGTTATTACTGTTTTTCCCTCTGTATCCAATCAGAGGGAATGCACTGGCAAGCGAGACTGAAAACGGTGTGTGGTGTGCCGCGTCAGGCTTCGCTTGGAGGTCTATGTATTCGGGAAGCGGAGTCGCTTCCGCTTCCCTGCCTCCTTCAATTTGAAACGGACGTTTGAAATTGAAGCGGTGCGCAAAGCAAATCCCGTAAACGCCACACCAAAAAGTCGTACACCATTTACAAAAGGTATAGCCGAACCTCTTGTAAATGCCTGTACATACAAAAGAGCCTGCTATGCAGGCGGATAGGCCGCCCCGGCTTAAAGGCGTTCATTCATCACGCCGCCTTTAGCGGCATGGGCGCCCGTAAACCCGGAGTGGGCACCGCCTAAAGAGTAGGCCGAACGTGGAAACACGAAAAATTTTAAAGGAGGCAAATACATGAAGACACTTAAAAAAGTGCTCAGCGTTGCTCTCGTCATCGCGATGGCTTTCAGCCTCGTGACGATGGTCGGCGCCGCTGGCACGGTGGCGAAGTATCAGGACTTCACTGATGCTGACGCCATCGTCAACAAAGAGGCTGTCGACACGCTCGTCGGTCTCGGCGTCATCAACGGCATGGATGACGGCTCTTATGCGCCGAACGGCCACTTCACCCGCGCGCAGGCTTCGAAAATTATCGCTTATCTGCTCCTCGGTGATAACGTCGCCGCCAGCCTGAGAGCTTCTTCTGCTCCGTTTGCTGATGTTGCGGCGACGCACTGGGCTGCTCCGTTCATCCAGTTCTGCGTCACCAGAGGCATCCTCAACGGCGTGGGTGACAACAAGTTCGATCCCGAAGGCTCTGTCACCGCTGCTCAGTTTGCCAAGATGCTCCTCACTGCCGCCGGCTACGGCAAGAAGGGTGAGTATGTTGGCGCCGATTGGGCCATCAACACCATCGTTGACGCTCAGAACGTCGGCATCCTTGACACGGGCGTTGACTACATGGCTCCGGCCACCCGTGACGAAGTTGCCCGCTATGCGTTCAACTTCTACAAGAACGTCGTCTTCGTTAGCTACAGCAAGGATAAGGAAGACTACGAGCAGAAGGTTGTCAACTCCGTTGCGCAGACCCTCGCTGTTCAGCAGGGCGTTAAATCGGACGATGCCGGCGTTGGCGGCTATGTCAACGGCGTTGCTTCCCACGTTTGGAAGAAGAACG
>DUPW01000131.1 GCA_012838125.1 Papillibacter sp. | reverse complement strand
GCTGCGTTTCGCCGGGACCGCGCACGCCGATGCCGCCGCTGGTGCCGGCCTGACGCTCAAGGTGCGTCCACATGCCGGTCAGGCGTGGGAGCAGATATTTGTATTGCGCCAGTTCCACCTGCAGCCGCCCTTCCCGGGTGCGGGCCCGCTGGGCGAATATGTCCAGAATCAGCGCAGAGCGGTCTAAAACGCGCACTTTCAAATCTTCTGACAATGCACGCTGATGGGAGGGGGAGAGCTCGTTGTCGAACACCACGAGTGTCGCCTCTTCCGCGTCCACAAGGTCCTTGACCTCTTTGACTTTTCCGTCTCCGATGAGGGTGCGGGGATCCGGCGCGTTCCGCTTTTGCAAAACCGTGCCAACGCACACACCGCCCGCCGTCTCTAAAAGCGCCTCCAGCTCCTCAATGCTCTCCTCCGTGGCCCGGTCTTCCGGCGCCATGTTCTCGGCATACAGGCCCACCAGCACCGCCTTTTGCGGCTGCTCTTGATTTAATCTTTGGTTTTCGATAATCCGTCACCTAATTCCTTTCAGGCGCCCTATTCCTTTATGTGCACCTCAAGAATTTCTCCGATGTACATTTTGTGATAGTCATGGTTTTCGTAATTCTTGCTCACTTCAGGCACGAGAAATCCAGCAGGGTCAATATCCTGCGTATAAATCTTTTTGCACACGATGACGAGGGACGCTTCTTCATAATACACGGCGCCGGACTTCGCCTCGGCGGGGGTCAACCCCGTCTCCTTGACTTTATCCACGTCCCGGCCGCTTTTCGTGCCGCACAGGGTCAGGGCATTGCGATACGCCGGGCCGTAAAAACTCAGGGTATACACGTCTCCGGCATCCATAAACTCGCGGGTATAACGCTGGGGACGGACAAAGGAAAAGGTCACATTCTTGTTCCACAGAACACCTGCGCCGCCCCAGCTGGCCGTCATCGTGTTGTGCTTTTCCAGGCTGCCCGCCGTAATGAGCATCCAATCGCTACCGATCATTTGAAAGAGATTGCCCTGGATTTCCTTCGCGTCGATTTTGCGAAAGCGCATGGCATACACCCCCTTTTGCTATTTCTATTATCTGCACCCGATAAGTATATCGCGTTTTGGGAAAAAAATATACCCGCACGTAAAGTGCGGGTATAGCTTCGTTTGGTTATTGCAGGCCGAACTTTCTGTTGAACTTATCAACACGTCCGCTGGTGTCAACCAACTTCTGTTTGCCCGTGAAAAAGGGGTGACACTTCGAACAGATTTCCACCTTGATGTCCTTCTTGGTGCTTCCCGTCTCTATAACCTCACCGCAAGCGCACTTTATCGTCGTCTGCTGATAGTTGGGATGGATTCCTTCCTTCATCATGATCACCTCTTTCGCTCGCGAATAATTCTCTGCACAATTTGCACGCCTAGAAATTATAGCACGACTTTTTTTCGATTGCAACAATCTCTCCATAAATATTTCACAGTTTCCACCCGAAAAAGGCGGCGTTTTCACGGAAATTCGGCCCTATTCCGCCGGTGAGAACACTTCCACGGCCGTATCGACGGCGAAGAAGTACACAAGTCCGCTGGCAACGGGCTTGCCGGTGATGCGCTCCATGGCGTGGGAGTAGGCGGCGATTTGCCCGGCATACCCGCGGGCCCTTTCCTCAATCTGCGCCTTCGGGGCACGGTCGGTCTTAAAATCGATGATGTGGAGCCTGCCGCCCTCCTCGAAGCAGCAGTCGATAACGCCCTGAAACAGAATCTCGTCTCCCGAAGCCTCCCATTCCTTGAGTTCCTCGGGGGAAAGCTGGAAGGGTATGTGATGGGGTGCAAGGAGCAGAGAGAACTTAAACTCCCGCCAGATATTCTCTGCCGCAAGGACGCGCCGCCCTAAAGGCGAATTGAAAAACGCCGCGATGCGCTCAGGGGCAACGCTCTCCGCCTGACGCTGGGTGATGAGCTTTTCCCGCACAAGGCGCTCTAACTCCCGCCCCACCGCCTCTGGGGAGGTGCAGTTTTCATACCGAACGTGCTGCATGGCAAGGTGCAGAGCCGTTCCCCGCTCCGTGGGGGTGAGATCTGTGCTCTCGGTGATAAAGGCCGGCCGATCGTACCCCCGTCGGCGGGCGGCCGCCTGTGTTTGCATGGGCTCGGCTTCATCGGCGGCCTCCGCGTCGATAAAGCGCCCTTTCAATTCCGTCGCCGTTATTTTTGAGGGCAGCTGCTCCGAAACGCCAAAGGGGTATTGGTAATTGAG
The DNA here is from genome assembly GCA_012838125.1 of Papillibacter sp. Lineage (GTDB taxonomy): Bacteria > Bacillota > Clostridia > Oscillospirales > Oscillospiraceae > Sporobacter. The sequence goes on along the minus strand of DUPW01000131.1, from coordinate 12,604 downwards.
CGCCATGTGAAGCTGAATGACCGCCTCCCGCCGCGCCTCTTCCGCCGCGGCATTGGTTTCCGCCTCACTCCGGGCGCCCTCGGGCAAAGCGGTTTTTTTCTCCACACACAGAGCGCCCTCAGATAAAGCGTCTGCCCCTCTTTGAGCGCATTCTGAGATAGAGGCCTCTCCGCTTTGTGCGCTCTCCGTCATAGCGGCGTCATCCGGTTCACTCTCGTCTGTTTTGTCGATGCCCTCCGCCCGCACGTACCGCATCTTCCACTGCCGCTCATACTTCGGGGGCACTTCCTCACCAAACAGCGCCGCTGACTCCTGCCGGCGCAGGGCGGGCAGAAGGATAAGGCCTGCCAAATCCCGAACCCGCTCCAGCACTTCCGTCTCAAAGGGCTCATCCCACCCGCCGAAAAGGGGCCTTGCCTCTCCCCACATTTTGTCCAGTTCCCGAAGGGCGTCGTTATAAGACGCTGTGATGATGAGCTTTTCCCGGGCCCGGGTCATACCCACATACAGCACCCGCAGTTCCTCCGCCACCGTCTCCCGCCTGATGATTTGCGAAACCGCCATGCGGGCCAAGGTGGGGTATTCGATGCGCCGGTCGAGGTCCACGCGCTTAGGCCCAATGCCCAGGCCGGCGTGGATGAGAAGGGGCTTGTGTGTATCCATAAGGTTAAAGCGCTTCGTGGTGCCCGCCAGAAAGACGATGGGAAATTCAAGGCCCTTGGACTTGTGGATGCTCATGATTTTCACGGCGTCGCCCCCTGCGCCGCTCTCCTGCGAAATGGGCTCCTCACCCTTTTCCCGCAGGCGGCGCAGGAACACGGTAAAGTCAAACAGGCCCCGCCAGCCGGAGGATTCAAACTGCGCGGCGTACTGCAAAAGCCGCATGAGGTTTTCCCGCCGCCCCGCGCCGTCGGGCAGGGCACCGAAAAGCCCCAGCATCCCCGTCACCGTGTAGATATGCCAGATAAGCCGGTCCACGGCAACTCCGCTGCAAGATCCCGCAGTTCCGTAAGCTGCATGAGAAAGGCCGTGCATTTCCTGTTATGCTCCGCGGCGCTGCTAAGGGCCTCGAAAAAATCACCTGAGGGGTCGGCGCAGCGGATTTCCGCCAGCTCGTCCGGCGTGAAGCCAAAGAGCGGGCTTTTCAGCACCGTCAGAAGGGGGATGTCCTGATGGGGGTTGTCGATGACGTCGAGAAGGGCCAGCATGATGGCAATTTCCGCCGTCTGGGAAAAGTCCGTGTCCGTCCCGTAGGCACAGGGGATGCTTCGGTACCGGAGCGCCTCGGCGTAAACAGGCGCGAGATTTTTCATCGAACGCAGAAGGATGGCAAAGTCGGCGTACCGACAGGGGCGCACGCCGCCGTCTCCGTCTGGAATCGGGTAGCCCTCCCGCACCATCTTTTCAATGTGGGCGGCGATGAACTTTGCCTCCCCTTCCTCCTTCTTCTCAGACTCCTCCTCGTCTTCCCGCTCCGGCGTGCACATATCCACAACGTACAGCTCCACGGCGGGGTCCTCGCCATTCGTCTCCTCCCGACCGGCGTAGAGATACTCACGCTCGGTGTAGTCCATCTCGGCAAACTCTTCCGTCATGATGTACCGAAACACGTGGTTTACTGCGTCCAGCACGCCGGGACGGGAGCGGAAGTTCGTGGCAAGGAGGATTTTGCGCGCCTGCCCCTCCGCGGCGTCGGCGGCGTCGACGTAAGTATTGTATTTGCGGAGGAAAATGGTGGGGTCGGCCAGACGGAAGCGGTAAATGGACTGGCGCACGTCCCCCACCATAAAGAGGTTTCGCCCGCCTTGGGTCACGGCGGTGAAGATGAGCTCCTGAACGGCGTTGACGTCCTGATACTCGTCCACCATGACCTCCTCATACCGCGCCGCCACCGTCTCCGCCAGCACAGTGGGATTGCCCGACCCAAAATCCACGAGCAGCCGCGCCGCCAAATGCTCCTGATCGGCAAAGTCGATGAGCCCCCGCCGCCTTTTCAGGGCGGCGTACTGACTGTCAAAGTCGAGGACGAGGCGCAAAAGCTCCGCCGTCGCCGGGCGCACCGCCGCCATGTCCTCCATGAGCTCTGCGGAGGTGCACTCAAACATCTCCGCCATTTTTTTCATGGCGTCTTTGCACTGGATGCGGATTTGCTTCAGCTCATCGTATCCCTTGAGGCTCTTTGCCCGGGGAAACGGAATCTTGGAGGCGTCCCTTGCCGCGTCCCACCCACGCTCTAAGGCGTCAAGGAAACACTCAATCCCCTGGCAGGTCGCCTCAAGGCTCTCACCGTAAGCGGCGAGGAAGTCCGGTTGGGCGGCCGCCGCGTCGTCTATGAGGGCGGATAGCGCCTCCTGCCAGTATGCCGCCGTCCGCCGCGCCTGCCCCATGAGGACGGCGCCCCACATCGTCTTGCCGGCGTCAACGGAGGCGTCAAGGCTTTCAAGCTGCCGAATTTGTGCCTCGGTCCATGCGGCGGGGTCGGGGTGGCTCATGAGCTTCGTGTGGGCATCGAGGACGATTTCCTTCAGGCGCCGGTCATCCCGCCCTGCGCCCATGGTGTCCACCAAAAGGCGAAAGCCCTCCGACTGCTCGATGGTCTCATACCGCTCCTCTAATAGCGCTTCGAGGGTCTGCTCTTTCAAAACGGCGCACTCCTGCTCGTCGGCCACGCGGAAATCGGGTGCAATGTCTAAAAGGTGCGCGTTTTCCCGAATGATGCGGGCGCAGAAACTGTGAATTGTGCCGATTTGGGCGTTGTAGACGAGGGTCGCCTGCCGGCGCAGGCGGCGGTTTTCCGGCTCTAGGGCGACGCGCCGAGAAATCTCCTCCAATATACGGGAGCGCAGCTCATCTGCCGCGGCGTGGGTGTATGTGATGATGAGAAACCGGTGGATGTCCGCAGGATTGTCTGAATCTGTAACCCGCGCTAAAAGCCGTTCCACCAGCACTTTCGTTTTTCCGGAGCCGGCCGCCGCCGAAACTAAGAGGGCCCCGCCCCGGTCTGAGATGACCGCCCGCTGCGCGGGCGTGTAATTTACGCTTGCCACTCTTTCTTCTCCCCTTCCATGAGCGCCCAGACGTCCACCGTTGGAATCGACCGCACATAGCGCTTTCTATCCCCCGCTTGCTGGCTGAAGTGACAGGCGGAGCGGAAATCGCACACGCGGCAGGCGTTTTCCTCTTCGTTTTTGTACATGGGCTCAGCGGCGAGGTTCCCCTTGCGAATCTGGCGCACCATCGCCTTGAGCACGTCGTCTATATGGCGCGAAAGCTGGCCGAGGCGCTCGAGGCGCACGAGGCTATCCCCCTGAAACGCGCCGTTTTTTATCTTCACGGGCAGGTACTGGGCCGCGTCACCCTTTGCCATGGCGTCCAAAACCTCCGTGTCTTCAAGGAGCAGGCCGGTGCGGCGCACCTTCTTCAGCCGCTCCTTCTCAATCTCCTCCGCCGTGACCCGGCGGGAGACTTTAATCAGTTCGTCCCGGGCGGGGATATACAGCACCCCGGCGGGGACGAGCCGGCTGTATGGATACCGCCCGCCGCCGCCGGCGCACAGGGCAAAAAGGTAAATGAGCATCTGCATATTTAGCCCCTGATACACGTCCGAGAGGCGGAAAGCTTTGCGCCCCGTCTTGTAGTCCACGACGCGGACGTAGAGGGTGTCTCCCTTGACCCACCCGTCCACGCGGTCCACATAGCCCATGATTTTCAGGGCCTCCTCCCCCTCCCCGAGGGTGTAGGGGGGCACGTGGCCTTTATCGGAAAACTCCAGTTCAAAGTCGAGGGGCCGAAAGTCTGAATCTTTCAGCTCCCGCACCATGTCCAGCACAATAGCCTTCGCGTCCCGGCAGAGGCGGTTAAACAGATAGATAAACCGGCCGGATTTGTCACGAAATCCGTCAAGGGTGTTTTCGACGTACTCCCTGATAGCCCCCTCGGTGTATTCAAGGACCCGCTCCGTTGTGACGCTTTCAAAGCCCTCCCCGTCCCGAATCTGCGGGATGACTTTCTCGAGGACGTCATGGATGAAGGTGCCTAAAACGGATGCGTCGAAGGCCGCCGGTTGCCGTGGGCGGAGCTTCAGCCCGTACTGCAGGAAGTAGCGGTACCGGCAGGAATAGTAGGTGTCGACGCGGGAGGCGGACATGAGGGGTACCGAACCGTAGAGCGCCCTGACCGTCTGCGGGGAGAGGGCCCCCCGAGTCAGAACCGCCCCTTCACGAAGGGCCCGCAGCTGCTGTGCCGCCTGTTTATGCATGGCAAAATACGCCCGCGCCGTCTCCGCGGCGGCAGAGGGGCGCGCCCCGTCGTCAGACGCCGCCATTTCAAAGCATGGGGCGGGGGCGGCAAGGCGAAAGTCCTGCACTGTGTCAAAGCACTGCTTGATGTCAAACATCTCCTGCATCCGCCGCACCACGAAGGAGGGGCGCTTTTCCTCGCCGGAAAAGCCCGTCTGGGGATACGAGACGAAAATGCGCCGCTCCGGCATCGTCACAAGGGCGTAGACGGCGTACATGGCGCGGCTGAGCAGCTGCTGCGCCGTCTCCCCGATGGGAAGGCCCAGATCCATAATCTCAAGCCGCTCGTCGTCCGAGAGGAGCCCCCCCGCCGTTTGCGTGCCGGGGATGCAGTCGTCGCTGCCGCCGATGAGAATGAGGTGCCCCACGCCCCTTCTCCGCTGGCGCGTGAAATCCCCTAACATGACGCGGTCGAGGGAGACGGGAATGGTGCCAAAGTCATACTGTGAGATGAGCAGGCTCCAGAGATGGGCAAACTCCGCCACCGTGCCGGTAACATGCCCCGCCGCGTCGAAAAACTGCTGCATGGCATGGCTGATGATGCCCCAGAGCTTGTCGTACTCGTCGGCAATCTGAAGCTGCCCGCCGGTGCGAAACCGCTCACCCTTTTCAATGATGCGCTCAGGCAGGCCAATCTCCTCCAGAAACCCGTAAAGAGCCCGGAGCATTCCGCCGAAATCCGCGGCTTTTTTCAATGCGTCTGCAAGGGCTGTGAGGGGCCTTGCCACGTGGCGCCGCAGGGTGTTCAGGCGCTCTAAGACCACTGCATCCCTTTCGCTTTTTTCGTCGTAACCACGGGGCGGCAGCGCCCAGTCCTCCCGCCGCGTCCATACAGTCCCGCGGATGTTCCATTTGAGGACGTAGTTTTCCAATAGGTCGATGCTCTCGCGGTCAAGTCCCGTAAGGCCCGTTTTTAGATAGCGGAAGACGGCCTCGTACTCCCAGCCGCCCAGGATAATCTCAAGGGCGCTCTCAATGAGGGCAACGGGGGGCTTTGAGCGCAGGTCTGTCCTGCGGCTCGTGTAGTACGGGATGCCGTATTTATCGAAAATGTTCTCCAAAAGCGCCCCGTACGAAGCCCAATCCCCCGCCGCCACGATAATATCACGCCAGCGGGCCCCATCCCGCACAAGGGAGAGCACCCGCGCCGCAGCGTATTCGCACTCGTCCTGCGGCGTCGCCCCCCGGTATATCTCCAGAGCCGGCGCCTCTCCTTCATAGCGGGCAGGCTGATAGGAAAAGAGGTTTTGCTCAAGGAATCTAAGCTCAGCAGGGCCTTCCCGCCGGTTTTCCTCATGCCGGAGAATCTGTGTCTCAATCCCGTACTTTTCCGCCTCCCTGAGAAGGAGGGCTGCGGTGCGCCGCGCCGTTTCAAAGGGTTCTTCCGTCTCCTCCAGCCCGTCGCAGGTCAGGCACACCGTCATAGAAAGCCCCCGCCGCAAAAGCTCTGTCACGACGTGCAGCTCCGCCGGTGTAAAGTCCGTAAACCCGTCGATAAAAATGTCCGCTTCATTAAACAAACTGCAGGAGGCTACGGCTTCGGCCAGTTTTGCGGGCAGGTCCTCCGGGTCAATCATGTCCTCCGTAAACCGCGCGTCATAGGCGGCGGCGATGAGAGACAGGTCGTGCAGTTTATCCCGCAGGGGGTCTCGCGCCCGGCGGGACGCCGCCTCAAGGTCAAGGGGCGAGATGCAGGCCCGCTTTAAGAGGCTCACCGTCTCCACGAGAAGCTGCAAATACTCCGGCCGCCGCGCGGCGCCGCCGTAGACTTTAAGCCGCCCCGCCACATCGCTCACGGCGCAGCTCATGAGCAGAATGCGCCCGCCGCCGCTTATCGCCCTTTGGGCAAGGCCGCCCGTCTGGGCTAAAACCCGGTGCGTCAGGCGCGTAAAACTGAGCACCTCACCGTATAGGCTCAGCCCGTCACCGCAGCGCCGAAGAAGCTGGCGCTCGGCCTCGTGGGAGTACTGCTCCGGCACGATATAAAACACTCTGCCCCGCTTTGCGATGCGGCGGCAAATCTCGTCCATCATCCGCTCCGTTTTTCCCGTTCCGGCGCGGCCGAGTATGAGTGTGAGCATTGTGGCACATCCTTTCATTAAGCCGCCCTGCCCGCAGCGTGGACGGTGGCAAGGCGTGGAGAGTTTTACAGAATGATGACGCATTTTGTCACTTTTAGGCGATTTTTGAAACTTTATTTCACTATTTGTCATTCTCAAGGGCGGGTTTTCCCTGTATAATAGAGAGACAGAACTGTTTTAGAAGGAGACGCACTTATGCTCAAGCGCATTTTACTCTGCGTGCTGGCCCTCGCAGCTCTCATGGGTCTGGCATCCTGCAGAAGAGCCGCGGTGATTCCTCCGGATGCGCCGCCTGTAGTTATCGAGCCGAATCCCTCCCCCGACGGGGAGACGCCGAACGTGCCGGAAACACCGGAAACGCCGGACGTGCCGGAGACGCCCGATGTGCCCGCCGCCCCCGCTCCGCATCCGTACCCCGGGCCGGATGTTGAACTCGTCCCGTATAATGGCGTGGTGGAGCACCTGTTTTTCCACCCCGTGGTGGCCTATCCGGAGCTGGCCTTTGACGGGGACTATAAGGAAAAAGGCATTGACGATTACATGGTCACTGTGAGCGAATATGTAAAAATGCTCCAGAGCATGTACGATAAGGGCTACATCCTCGTGGACATCAACGATGTCTGGAGCGAAGTGGTTGACGAAAACGGCAAGGCAAAGATGGTACGCAACACCCTCATGATACCCGAGGGCAAAAAGCCCCTCGTTTTGTCCTATGACGACGTCAACTACTATGACTACATGCTCAAAAACGGCTTTACATACAAGCTCGTGATTCAAGAGGGCGAGCTGTGGAGCTACGGGCTTGACCCCAAGGGCAACCCCGTCTACTCACAGGACCTTGACGCCGTCACGATTCTGGACAAATTCGTGCGGGAGCATCCAGACTTCTCCCTCAACGGCGCAAAGGGGTGCCTGTCCATCACGGGGTACGAGGGTATCCTCGGCTACCGCACCCATACAGACAAAAATGACACATCTGAGGAAGCCGCGAAGCGCCGCGCGCAGGAGATTGAGGCCGTAAAGCCCATCATCCAAATGCTCAAGGACACAGGCTGGACCTTCGGCTGCCACTCCTGGGGGCACATCAACCTCTCCTCCTCCTCCACGGAGAAGATTAAGGCAGATACCGAGCGGTGGTTTGACGAAGTGGGCTCCCTGGTGGGCCCCACGAAAATCTACTTTTATCCCTTCGGCGCCCGTCCGGACGGCAGCGACGTCAATCAGACCGGCCCCTCTTTTAAGTATCTCCAGAGCGTCGGTTTCCGCGTGTTTGCCTCCGTGGGCATCGACTCCTACTCGAAAATCAAGTCCGACATCAGCGCCGTAATATGCGACCGCATGCACGCAGACGGCATGACGCTCCGCAATCAGCGGGACAGATACATGAAGTTTTACGATGCGAAGGAAGTCTTCGACCAGAGCCGCCCGGACTACGGCGTATCCTGGAGCTAACCAATTACGCGAATCTCGCGCCGCCCTCCTTTCAGAGGGCGGCGCTTTTCATTGGGCGCGCTTTCGTTTTACCGGTTTTTTACCCTGTTTCGTGATTCATTATGTCCGGACTGAAGTGTTCCTGCGGCCTTGGGGCCGCATCGTACACTGGCGGATTCTGTGAGCCTTACTTCCCGTCAGCAAAGCTCGTAAACTGCGGTTTTTCAACAGGCGGCAGGGGTGCGTTCCCGTCCTTTATGGATTTGAGGAGCCACGCCATGTTCTCCCCAAGCATACGCATAGTCTGCAGGCCCTCCCTGTCTTTCTTTACATCTTCGGGGGTTCTGCCGTGGACGGAGTTCCAGTACTGGGAGGAGACGATGGGCATGCGGTTAATGGTGAAGTACTTGTTGAGGCGGTCAAAGGCGGCGCTGGCTCCGCCCCGGCGGCAGCTGACGACGGCCGCGGCGGGCTTGTTCCACAGTTTCCGGCCGGAGGAGTAGAAAATGCGGTCTAAAAGGGACGTAAGGGCGCCGTTGGGTCCGGCAAAGTAGACGGGGGAACCCACCACGATGCCGTCCGCCTCGGCGCATTTTGCCGCCAGCTCGTTGCAGATATCATCGTCAAAGGCGCACTTGCCCTCACGGAAGCAGGCAAGGCAGGCGGTGCAGCCCCGGACGGGGTCTGTGCCGATGTGGAAAATCTCCGTTTCGATACCGTTTTTCTCAAGAGCACCGGCTACTTCACGAAGCGCCGTGTATGTACAGCCCTCCTTGTGGGGGCTGCCGTTAATGAGCAGAACCTTCATTTTTTCATCCCTTCCAATCTGGCACAGCGTGCCGTATTATCCTACCAGTATTCTACAACACGCAACGCCCGAGGGCAACGGTTTCCATCAGCGCCCGCCCATCCGTTCGGAAATCCGGACAGAAAAACGGCGCGGTTAATGCGCCGTTTTGCCTGTTTACTCTGCAGTTTTGCACCGTTTTTGAATTAAAGGCTAGAAAATCCCCCGCTCTTTTAAGAAGGACTTCACCTTATGGAAAATCTCCAGCGTCTTAAACTTGATGACGTACCGCGGAGTGTCCTCCGTAATAAGGCGCACTTCCTCCTCCGTCAGGCCGGCAAAGGCCTCCGCGTCAGCTTCCGCCGCCGCAAAGCATAGGGGCGGATACACCACACACCACCAGTTACCGCCGTCGCCTGTCCCGATGGTTACCCGCAGGGAGAGATAGTCCCCCGCGGGCAAGGCGAAAGTGTCGTACGCCCGGGTGGGGAGGGACTCGGTTTCCAGCCGTGCCGAGACGGGGTAGTCAAAGCCCGCCGCACGCACCGTTTTTTCCGCGGCATCTACAATGGCATTCATATTCTCCGCTAAAATCCCCCGAGCCGCTTCCCGATCCGCCACGCCCCTTAAAAGAGGCTGGGTTATTTCGAGAATTTCGTCCCGAACCGTCATTTTCAGTGCCTGATCTTCCTCCCCGTCGGAGTTTGGCACCACGTGCAGGCGAATGAGCTTCGATGACAGCTCCGTCTGCTCCCGCGCCAGCGCCGATCCGCCAAAGAGCGCGATGACGACGGCGATGACGAGGGCAATTTCCCATTTCTTCAGTTTCATAGAATCCTCCGTATTGACTATGTAACGGGTCTTCTATGAACAGTATGGGCGTTTTTTCCCGTAGCTAAACCGATTTGGTCAGGAAAAATCAAAAACCCCGCCGGTCTGGCAGGGTTTTTCGTCCTTAAACGTCCAGTTTCCGCACCGGTGTGACAAGGTAGCACTCCGGGTACGTCGCCTTCAAGGCGCTGAAGGCTCCTTTTGCCGCGTTTTCATCGTCGAACAGGCCAAAAACGGCGGAGCCCGTCCCCGTCATGACGGCACCTTGAGCGTGGTAGTCTAGGAGGGTGTCCCGAATGGTCTCCACATCGTCCCGCTCCTTCGTCAAAACGTCCTCAAACACGTTGTACATCCTCCGGGCAACGCCGGAGAGGCTCCCCTCATGAAGCGCCCGCAAAATCCCCTCCGTATCGGGCCGCAGCTGGATTTTATCCCACTGGATGCGGGAGAACAGCTCCGGTGTGGAGATGGAAAAGATCGGTTTGCAGATAAGGATGAAGCAGTCCGGCAGCGGGGAAACCTCCGTAAGCTTTTCCCCCCGCCCTTCCGCAAGGGCCGTTCCGCCCCGAACGCAAAAGGGCACGTCCGAGCCTATTTTTTCCGCGAGGGACTCTAGCTTTTTTGCGGTGAGGGGCGTATTATGCAGCCGGTTTAAGGCCCGCAGCACCGCGGCGCCGTCTGCACTGCCGCCGCCAAGTCCGGCGCCCACGGGGATGCGCTTTTTGATGTCAATCTCCGTCCTGCATCCGGTGATGCCCGTGGCCTCGTAGAACACAGCAGCGGCCCGGGCGGCGATGTTGCGGGCGTCATTTGGCAGATAGCGCAGATTCGTCTTCACCGCAATCCCCTCGCCCGGAGTAACGCGAACCGTCACATCATCGCACAGGGACACGCTCTGCATCACCATGCGCATGGCGTGGTAGCCGTCCTCCATCTTTCCCACAATGTCGATGGAGAGATTGATTTTCCCGTAGGCCTTTTCCGCAGTGACCATGTTACTTGCTAAACAGGCGGGACATGAGTGTCACGCCTTCTTCGATGAAGGGCCCCTTCAGGCCCTCCGCTTCCGTGTAGGCACGGCCGGAGGGGTTTTGCTCCCGGCTGTCGTACAGGATATAGGGCACGGGATCGCCGTCGTGCCCGCGGGTTGAGGTGAGGGTTTTATGGTCAGACAGGATGAGCATGCGAAACTCTGTTCCGCTCTCCCGCAGTGCTTTTTCGATGGGGCCCACGATGCGGCTGCTGAGCCACCCGATGGACTGAATCTTCCCTTCAAGGTCGCCGTTGTGGGTGCACTCGTCCGGGGCTTCAAGGTGAAGGGCGGCGAAATCGTGGGTTTTCAGGGCCTCAAGGGTGGCCTCGGCCTTGCCTTCAAAGTTGGTGTCCAGCTCGCCTGTGGCTCCCTCCACGGTGACAAGTTCCAGCCCCGCAAGGCGGGCAATCCCGTGGCAGAGGGGCACGGCGGAGATGACGGCACCTGTTTTGCCGTACTGCTCCACGAAGCTCGGCAGGGCAACGGCCGTTCCTTCCGCCCAGAACCAGATACCGTTTGCCGGCATCTTCCCTTCGGCGCGGCGTTTTTCGTTGATGGGGTGACGGTCGAGAATTTCGTGGGCCAGCTTCATAAGGCCGCCCAATACCGTTGCATTTTCACAGCCGGAGGGCATAAGGGGCCCGATTTTCTCGCCGAGGTGGTCATGGGGCGGGATAAGGAGGATGCCCGTAATATCCGCTGCCTTTTGCACCGCCATGTGGCGGAAGGAGTGTCCGTAATGAATGGTGAGCCCCGCCTTTTCCGCCGCCTCGCGGAAGCGCACATCGCTCATGAGGGCGTCCACAACGGCATCGGACACATCCCCTTCGATGGAGCCGGCGGAGTGGGAGAGGATTTTCTTCTCCTCAAAGGGCATGTCGCCGTCTTCGTACGTGACCATGTTGCAGCGATACGCCACGCTCCCCGGCTGAAGCATAATGCCGCTTGCGGCCGCTTCAAGGGGCGCCCGCCCTGTATAGCATACCCGCGGGTCGCACCCGAATATGGACAAAATCGCCGTATCGCTCCCGGCGGGAAGCCCTACCGGCACCGTGCGCACCGTCCCCACTTCGCCTGCGCGGGCCAGCGCGTCAATTTCCGGTTTGCTGACATGCTCGAGGGGCGTTTTACCGCCGAGGTAATCTACCGGATTGTCGGCCATACCGTCGCCGATAATCAGAACATACTTCATTACCTTCGCCCTTTACTCATTTAAATTTCTGTAAAAACGTCTCCAGACGCTCCAGCGCCTTCGTGATGTTCTCAATCGACGAGGCGTAGCACATCCGCACGAAGCCCTCCCCGTTGGGGCTGAAGGCCGTTCCGGGGATGACGGCCACGCGCTGCTCCACAAGGAACTGCTCGCAGAAGGCCTCGGAAGTCAGCCCCGTAGACTGAATACTGGGGAACACATAGAATGCACCTCTGGGCTCAAAACATTCAAGCCCGAGAGAGCGCAGCCCCTCCAGCACGAAGCGGCGGCGGCGGTCGTAATCCCGGCGCATGCGCTGCACATCGCAGTCGCCATTTGCCATGGCTTCGATGGCGGCGTACTGGCTGGTTGTCGGAGCGGACATAATGGCGTACTGGTGAATTTTGAGCATCTGGGAAATCACCGGCTTCGGGCCGCAGACGTAGCCCATGCGCCAGCCCGTCATGGCGTGGCTCTTGGAGAAGCCGTTGACCACAATGGTGCGCTCCGCCATGCCGGGGATATTGGCGATGGAGACGTGCTCCTGCCCGTAGGTCAGCTCGGCATAGATTTCGTCCGAGAGGACCATAATATCCGTGTCCCTCAGAACCTCCGCGATGGCCTCAAGGTCTTCCCTCCCCATAATGCCGCCGGTGGGGTTATTGGGATAAGGCAGAACCAAAAGCTTCGTGCGGGGCGAGATGGCCGCCCGCAGTTCCTCCGCGGTGAGGCGAAACTCGTTTTCCACTTTCGTGTCAACGTAGATGGGCGTGCCGCCCGTCAGCTCCGTAATGGGGCCGTAACACACGAAAGAGGGGGTGGGGATAATCACCTCGTCCCCCGGGTTTACAAGGGCGCGGATGGCAAGGTCTAAAGCCTCGCTGCCCCCCACGGTGACGATGATTTCCCCTGCGGGGCTGTATGTGAGGTCGAAGCGGCGCTTTAAGTACT